>NZ_JACJER010000240.1:0-2328 GCF_014164185.1 Shewanella sp. SG44-6
GGCAGCTGAGCTTGCAAATATGCCCCCGAGATATCGATTTGACTGCCAACATCAATGACTTCAACAAGTGGTTTGTTAGGAATCGTTTTGAGTGCAATACCATAACGTTGAGCATTTTTTATCACATCGGCGATTGCCAGTAATTGCGGCACATACTGTCTGGTTTCTTTAGGTAAGGGTAAAGACCAGAAGTCAGTACTCAGTCCTCTCGCTTCATTGTATCTAATCGCCTCACGTAACCGACCTTCACCGGCATTGTATGCGGCTAATGCATATAACCAATTATCGGTCTTTTTGTACAGGTATTCGAGCATATCTAATGCTGCGGATGTTGCCGCTGGCACATCTCTTCGACCGTCATACCACCAATTCATCTGCAAGCCAAAATGGCTGGCCATTGGTGAGGTGAACTGCCATAGACCTGACGCATCGGCGCTAGAATAAGCAAAAGGATTAAATGAGCTCTCAACCATAGGTAGTAAGGCTAATTCAATAGGTAAATCTCGATGCTCAAACTCTTGCACAATTAAATACAAAAATGGCTTTGCGCGTTGCGAAATACTCTCAAGATGCTGTGGATTATCGATATACCACTGTCGATATTGGTTAACTAACTGCTCATCTGGGATTGGCATATCCATTGAGTAGCGGATGCGTTCCCACACATCACCATTGTCTTGGTAATTTCGGCGGGCTAAAAACTTAGGGATCGTTGAGCTTGTTTTATTGGCAGTACTGAAATTGTTGTCTGCGTCGGCATCTTTAATTGCCACCGTTTGGCAACCACTTAACAGGATAAAGCCTGTTGTGATAAAGACAATTAATGTTCTCAATTAAAGATGTTCCTTAGATCTTACGCTGGCATTTTATGCTCAGATCGCGAATATTTTTGAAGCAAAAGTCGTCCATTGTAATTGAGTTTTATTTTTCTATCTATCAGTTTTAAAGAGCCAATTTAGAAAAGTTTATCAATGACTTCAACCGTTAATCAATTCAGCTTAACGATAATCATTATGCGTTTAGAATTATTAGGACATAGTATGGAGTAGAGAACTTGATTGATTGTGATCTGCATCATCGGATTTCGATTTTATCAATGCCAACCTCAGCTATTTTCACTGTTTAAACACCCGGTCACTGAGTAGATTAATGGCTATTAAGCATTAGCCTTTAAAAAGTGAATTCAGTCATGTCATTACAAGAAAATATTGTCCAAATAGTCAGCCACCCTCACCTTTCTCCTAAGCAAAAATCAAATTATTTGGCCCTAGAAGCTGAAAATAGTCTGCCATATGTGGCAGTGTCTGAGCAGGTTAGTAATGCGATGAAGGACGGTATTATTTGCGATATGTTTGAAGGCCACGCGCCGTTTAAACCGCGTTATGTTCTGCCCGACTATGCTAAATACCTGAAGCAAGGTTCAGAGTACTTAGCGTTATCACCGGCTGAAGATTTTGATGATGCCCTCAATGCGTTAATGGTGCTTTATCATCATGTGCCGTCGGTGACCAATATTCCGGTGTTCTTAGGTCATTTAGATGCGTTATTGATGCCTTTTGTTGCTGGGCTCGATGCTGATGCCATTTATCGCAAATTAACCCGCTTTTGGATCTTACTTGACCGCATATTGCCCGATGCATTTATGCATGTGAATATTGGTCCGACTGATAATATTATTTGCCGGACTTTATTGCGCATTGACCTTGAGTTACAACAAATTGCGCCTAATTTGACCTTTATGTACGAGCCCGCAATAACACCAGATGATTTATTATTGCAGGCGACCACCAATATTTGTTTTTGCAATAAGCCTCACATCGCCAACTATTCGTTGCATGCCGAAACATTCGATAAGCGCGGGTTTGGTATTGTCAGTTGTTATAACGCGCTCCCTTTAGCTGGCGGCGCCAATACGTTAGTACGACTTAACTTAAAACAAGTTGCCTTAAAAGCCGCTAGCATCGATGATTTTTTTCAACAAGTACTGCCTTATTATGGCCAACTCACCTTTGAGCTTATTGAGGCGCGTTCGGCATTCTTACATCAACAATCACATTTTTTCGACAGTTTTTTGGTTAAGGAGCAACTCATTGTTGAGGACCGTTTTGCGCCTATGTTTGGGATTTACGGTATGGCTGAGGCGGTTAATATTTTACAAGCCTTGTCTGCTAAGGGGTTAGCTGCTGCTATTAGATCGCCCGAGGCTATTAGTCAATCCAGTAACGCCTATGGTCACAGCCAGGCAGCTAATGAATTAGGCCTAAGGATCTCAGCTGCATTGGCTAACATGGTGACATCAACTCCGGTGACCTATGGTTATAAGGGGCG
>NZ_JACJER010000241.1:0-2262 GCF_014164185.1 Shewanella sp. SG44-6
ACGTAGTTTAAGTCTTACTGAAGCCGGTAATTTATTGTATCTTCAGGGTGAAGAATTACTTCGCGATGCAGAGCAGGCCGTATCGAGTGTGCACAACTTGAATGATGCAACTCGTGGAGTATTGAAGGTCGGGATCTCGCAATCATTTGGTACTATGCATATTATCCCCGCTTTACCAGAGTTTATGGCAAGACATCCTGATCTTGAGCTGCAAGTCAGTTTACTTGATCATAAAGTTGATGTTGTCAGCGAAGGCTTAGATTTATTGTTAACCATGTCTGAGCAATTGCCGCTAGGTATGGTGGCAAGACCGCTAATGAAGTGTCAATTTTTGTTAGTCGCATCACCGGGGTATATTGCCCAACATGGTAACATTAGCCGCCCTGAGCAATTAGTCGAACACAATTGTTTGGTGTACCAAGGCGAGTGGCATGAACACAGCATGTGGCAATTTAGAAAAGGTGAAGATTATTGCGAAATTGGCGTGTCAGGCAATTTCCGTGTTGATAATGCTCCAGCATTAAAATCGGCAGCGGTGAGTGGTTTAGGCATTGTGTATTTAGCCAGTTATTTGATGGAAGATGAGATTGCTCAAGGGACTTTAGTACCTTTATTACCCGATTGGCAGTTGACACATAACCTTCCATTACAAGCTGTATATCCTCGTCGTAAACACTTGGCTCCTAAAGTCAGTGCATTTATTGATTTTATTAAAACGCATATTAGCAGCCCGCCATATTGGGACGCTAAGTTCGATCACCTGTATAAACTGCGTAAATAACATCAACGCCGGATAATAAGGGCTTATCAAATAGCCATTTTTCCGCGAGCAGGATGATATCTACTCACAATAGGCGTATTGATTTTTCAATAAGCCTATTGTGAAAAAGATATGACAAGTTTGATGCTGCAAACTTAAAACAAATCGCTTTATTCATATTTACTCCCTCTCTTATTTAGCGTTAATGTTAAGCAAAGTGGAAACATTGTTTTATTTTTAAAACAAAGCTTTGCTTGTAGGTTATGTTCTATTTTTATCCCTTTTATATCAGATATTTAAGCTATGTCTTTATTAGTTGATCCGTAACCTGCTAATCAAGGGGTTAGTGATTTACGCTGCTTTAGTGGTTGAAGTCTGTTCTGATATCAATACAATGGTTGTGTGTTGATTCGAAATGATTTGAAGCATGCGTTTGGTTGAGAAATGACCCCTTTTCAATTAAGCGTACAAATCTGCAAGGTAGCAAATTTTGGATCAGAGTTGGCAATGCTTTTCGAACTAAAACAATGCCGGCCTTAAAACCATCATCCTAGTTTATTTGGTTTACCCCAGACTTTGTTCTGGGGTTATTTTTTTGTGGTAATGGTGACATGAAAACGGCAACCTTAGGTTGCCGTTTTACGTTGGTGCAGATGACCCATTGTCAGTTACAGTGAGTTCACTTGTTTAATCCATTTGTTGACTTGCTCTTCAAGTATGTCTAATGGCAATGGACCATTTTTCAAAATTAAAGTGTGGAACTCGCGAATATCAAACTTTGAGCCTAACTCTTTTTTGGCTTGTTCACGCAGCTGTAATATTTTTATCATACCGACTTTATATGCGGTAGCTTGTGATGGCATCACAATATGGCGCTCAACCATTTTAATCGCATCGGATTCAGCATTTGGCGTATTTTCAACATAATAGGCAATGCCTTGTTCACGAGTCCACTTTTTAGCGTGGATCCCTGTATCAACCACTAAACGGCATGCACGCCATAACTCCATCGATAAACGACCAAAGTCAGAGTATGGGTCAGCATATAAGCCCATTTCCTTAGGGAAATATTCTGAATAAAGTCCCCAACCTTCAATATAAGCAGTATAACCACCAAACTTACGGAATTTTGGAATGCCTTGCAGTTCTTGTGCTATAGCAATTTGCATATGATGACCAGGGATCCCTTCATGATAAGCCAGCGCTTCCATTTGGTACTTTGGCATGGCATCCATTTTGTATAAGTTAGCGTAATAAGTCCCTGGGCGAGAGCCATCTGGTGCAGGTTGATCGTAAAATGCTTTACCTGCAGATTTTTCTCTAAATGCCTCAACTTTTTTAACAACTAAATCGGCTTTAGGTTGAATGGTAAATACTTCGTCTAGTCGAGTCTTCATATTATCTATGATTGACTTAGCTTGAGCTAGATACTCTGCTTTACCAGCATCAGTATCAGGATAATAAAACTGTTTGTCATCACGCATGAAAGCAAAAAATTCTTT
>NZ_JACJER010000242.1:0-2239 GCF_014164185.1 Shewanella sp. SG44-6
TACATCTTCCTTCATCAACATACAACGATTGATCAATCACTACAGAGCTATAAACGTTGAACACCATTAAGACGTTCATACATTTCATTACCCCGAGCAAATAACTCTCTGGCAGTTTTCAGATATTGCTTTTCTAGATACACGTTTGCCTGGCGTAAAAATGACGCCGCGAGACGTTTATCAAGCGTCAGTAGGGGATCAAAATCATCAGGTAAATTTGTGGCAAGATCTCTTACTTCTTTATCAAATTCATGTAGATCTTTGGGATCATCAATCGCTTCTAGTCTTGCGGTTAATTGCTCAAATGTATCCCGATAATAAACCTCAGCGGCGTCATACGGATAATCAACAGTTTTGCCTTTTGCCGTCGCATTGTGATACTCATTCAATGCTTTTACGGCAACTTTTAATTGTGCACCATAGGCAATTAAAGACTTAGCTTCAGGATAGTTTGCAAACACATTTTCACCGGTAGTGATAAGTTCGCTAATTTGATTAATATCGTGTTTCTTTAATGCACTATCAAAGGTGCTTGCATATAGCGTATATTCTTCATTACTAGCGAGATATACATAATTAGGCTCAACAAAGCTTAGTCCATCAACAATAGCCTTAATATTATTGGTCCCTTGCTCGTTATAACGAGCTTGAGATAATAAAAGACTCAAACGTTCAGACAGAGCATCAACAACCAATTGTTTACTTCGCTCAGCTTGATTTTTCATTTGCAGCAAACGAACTGAATCAGGATAAAAACGCTCTATATCATTAATAACTTCAGCTATTTTTACATAATCCTGATAGAGGCCATTATCACTTTTAGGTAAGGAAGCAATACGTTGTTCAACGATATCCAATACTTCTGATTGATGTGTTTTTAATAGACCATTTTTAATGATGCTTTTAGATTCAGGAATACTGTCAATTCGGGCTAATAAGTCTGAAGCTGGGATAAACTCAAATGCTTGAACTTCACTTTTTGCCTTATTTGTTATCGCCACTTTATTATTCAAGTTATCTAATTGCACTTGATAGTATTGTTGAATTTGAAATCCCCCAATAACCAAAATAGTACCTGCTGCAATGGCAGTTAAAATCGGCCAAGTTTTACGGTGTAAAGTGCTGATTATCTGATCAATTGATGATGCTCGTTGCGCCTTTTTGAGTGCCAAGCCTTTTTTGAGTGTAGGCCACAAAGACATGCTGATATGCTTAGGCTTGACCAATTTATTCTTGGTAACGTCAACTTCATTTGCTGCGACACGCTGATAGGGATGTTTACTTGTAAGCAGTTCATAGCTAATGCATGAAAAAGCAAAAATATCATCTTCCGCACAAGCATCTTCGCCAGTTAGCTGTTCAAAGCTAGCATATGCTGGAGTGTAACCTGTTAATGATGAGTCTTGATCTACCTCAGCAAGTGCGTAGCGGTCTTCTCTTTGTTGCAAGTTTTTTGCAACACCAAAATCGAAGACTTTAATATTACCTTGGCGAGTCAGGAAAATATTCGATGGTTTTAAATCTGTATGAACAATACCTTGATGATGCGCATACGATAAGGCTGAAGCTATCTGATCAATGATTTTCATTGATCCTTTGAAATTAATCCCCATCGGTTTGGAACGTTTAATGACTTGGTCTAATGATTCACCGTCTAACCACTCCATGACCATAAAGTGAAAGCCATCATCAGTATCAACATCATACACTCGGATGATATTTGGATGAGAGAGTTTTTGGGTTTGCACCGACTCTTTAATCAGGACTTGTTGAGCTTCGGGTATATCAGATAACTGAGGCAATAATACCTTTATTGCAACAAATGGCTCACTGACATTTAACGACTCTAAGTACAGGTCTTTGGCACGGTATATATCACTCATACCTCCATGACCAATTTTTGATTCAATTAAATATCGATTTTTGAAACATTTGCCAATCAAATTAACTTTGTTAGCATTATTTTCAGAATTGTCTAATCCTGCTATGACAGTTTTGTCTTCAGCTAAGTTATTTGGTGTTTTACTCTTATCCATAAGTACAGGTTAATCCCTTGATATTATCCTAAAGTATGTAAACTAACGTCCTAGTGAATCAAAATAACCACAATATGTTGCAGCAGGATTAGACAATTCTGAAAATAATGCTAACAAAGTTAATTTGATTGGCAAATGTTTCAAAAATCGATATTTAATTGAATCAAAAATTGGTCATGGAGGTATGAGTGATATATACCGTG
>NZ_JACJER010000243.1:0-2235 GCF_014164185.1 Shewanella sp. SG44-6
TGGATCGCAGTTCAATATCCTAACCAGAAAGCTAGTTAGGTGTTCTAAATGAACCGCCCTGTGCGGAGCCGCATGCAGGGTGGTGTGGGGGCTGGAGGCTAGATACCTCTGGCTACCCGATTATGTTGCTTTTCTAGTTGACCACTTACCATACAGGAAAAGGAACAAAACACCTTGAGTTAAACTGTTTAAAAATAGAACTAACGACTGAAGTACAATATGTAAATCATTAAAATATTGAAACAAGACCCACGCATAGCCAGAGAGGATTTTCATACCATTTAATGAAACAAACTTATAAATCTCATCGAAGAGTGTTAACTCATCTTTAAATCCAAGCCCCATAGTTGCACCTAAACTCAGAAACCCGAAAATAACGAGAGTTATAAAATGCAAAATTGTGGCAATGGCAATCTGTTTAATTTTCATCGTGCAACATAACGCCCGAGTTCAAGTGCGTTTGATCCGCCGGCCGTTTTTGTAGCAGCAAAAATGGGCAGCGGGACAAACGTCACCTGCAACGATTTGTTAGACGCAAACTCACCCAGCTCCATCAATCTCTCCCAGCAAAGCAAATTCCAACTGCTCGGGTTCCTTCGATGACTCAAGATGCCCCTTCATTTCCGACCAAACATCATCCATATTGGCAAGATCGTCGTCTGTATAGATAATGTAGGAGACACCATATTTCCTCCAGTACCGCTTGTGCTTCTTCATCTCCTTTTCAAAGTTCTCCTTTGCATCCTTGTCATATTCCGCCATTTTGCGACCAGCACCCTTTAGCTTACCGTGGGCCGACCAAGGAGAAAATTCGAACCCGTATTTTTCATGGGTCCAAGGGTTAACGATCAGGTAGTCGAGGCGGTGCTGGTGCTTTTTCTTGTGAGGATCGTATCTCAGCTCAGGTATGAGAAGTGGAACCGAAAGCGGATCATCGCTCGTACTAACGAAATCAATGTATCGATCTGCGACGTCCAACTGGTACTGCGATTTAGTCCGGCGCACCATGTCTCGGAAGAACTGAAGATAGTCTTCGATGGTAGTGAACGTTCGAACACGTTCTTCACCCATGTAGCAGAGCCCCGTCTCCATCACATGAGCAATTGTCCAATACGGATTCTTGAAATGGCGAATCTCGGAGTTGTCGTTTTCCCACTGATCTGCGGCGAAGCGGGGCGTAACAAGAAGCCCAAACTCATCATCGTTGTTCCCAAACCAGTATTCGCTTTCGTCCAGCTTGGGCTTCTGCTTGTAATGCTCCTCATAGTGCTTCAAAAAGGAGCTTTCAAGAAATAGGGAAACGTACTTTTTGAAGTTTGGGTGGTCGCTGATGATAAGATCATACATCACAACATGCCGATGGTTCGTTCCAGCTTTTAGAGCATTGGAACGACAACGCTTCAGACCAGAGAGCCACTTGCTTTTGTATTCAAGCGGGGTATGAATCACGTCATCGTGTAGTTTTATGTAGTCATCTGTCTTGCTGCCTATAAACGCGTTCAGAGAAGCCTCTGCGGTGTACTTTCCTCCACAAGCTGCCTTCATTTCGTCAAACACGAGTGGCTGCAGGATTCTCCGTTGAGATTTGATTTCTGCAACTCGCTTGTTTCGGGCAGTCTTGTTTGGGTCCCGTTTGGCCATTAATCCCTCCCTTTGCGTCTAACAGCGTATTAGCGAGAATTCCGATAAACATCCTGAGAAGCTCACCAAAACTCAACATCCATACTGCTTTAATTATTAATAATTTTAGTAACTTATCAGCATAAATAACCCAAATCAATCACCTTTTAGTCTAGGCAAAAGCGAGAATTTAGATAGTCGAGAATAATACAAACTCGTTATTTAGAGCAGATATATTAACAAAAACAAGCTAATTCAATTGGATAGCATTGTCTTTTAGGTGGAACCGAGAATTTTCGCAATTACATAACGAGAAACAACAGTGTTGTTCTAACACAAATGAATTATAACTGTGTAAAAAAACAGCATGCTGTCGCAAAGATTTTATAATGTTAATCGTAGATAAATTTATATCAAAATGGTGCTTTCATAAATTAGCGATAACTAAGTTCGAGCAAAGTTTAAATTGGATGTTCTCTAACAAGGAACGGGGGCATAAATGAGTTTGCCTACTTAATTGAAAATGGACAAATTCAACTCTGAACTTGAGGCCGTTGAAGACTCTTTATAAAAGAATGCGTGAGCTGGCCATGGATGGCCCGCTAGCTTTCGCGG
>NZ_JACJER010000244.1:0-2228 GCF_014164185.1 Shewanella sp. SG44-6
GTGAATAATATCTATTAGATCACAGGCATCGACACCCTACAAGCTCAAAAAACAACCAAGTTGCTTTATTTATGAAAAAGACGTTGAAACGTCATTTTTGGAGAAATTCTACAGCCTCAACGCCCGGGTAATAGGCGAGAGCTTGCGAGCGTCCTAATTGACGCGTTTGTTAGCATTTTATGACCAGATGTACATGCTCGATTTTTTATTTAGAATCTTTAGCTCAAACGACTTAGTGCAAACACTATTAGCTATTCCATAGCAAACGTGCAACGGCAATAAATGCTCTTCTCTTGGGTGACAGTAACGAGCACCGGGGGCTTTTTCCCATTGGATAAATCTTTGTTCTCTTTCTTCTTCAGTAATACTACTGTTAGTGCAAGTCTCTAGCAGCCACGCTTCAAAAGATTCATTTAAAGTTTTTGATTCACTGGTTTCAGATGAAAAAAATGCTTTCATATTATGAAAGGAGAAACCAGAACCAATTATAAGTAAATTTTCATACTCCAAGTCTTGGATTGCTCGCCCTATCCCGACATGAGCTGCTGGACTGAGATTATCGACAAGAGAGAGCTGAATGCACGGAATATCTGCCTCCGGGTACATGATTTTCAGAGGAATAAATAGACCGTGGTCAAAACCGCGCTGCTCATCAAGTTTTGCGGAAATACCTGAATGCTCCAGCCGCTTATAGGTCTGCTCCGCCAGTGATGGCTCTCCCTGACAAGGATAGGTAATACTATAAGACTTTTCTGGAAATCCATAGTAATCGTAAATAAGGGAAGGGTTGGCCCCCGAAGTAATAGTTGGGATTTTTTCTTCCCAGTGCGCACTTACCACTAAAATGGCTGATGGCTTACGCAAAATAGATGAGATTTTTTGCAAGCAATCAATCATTTCTTTATGCCCAACATCACCTAGAAGTGGCATCGGCCCGCCGCCATGAGACAAAAATAATATTTGAGGTTTAGTGTTCATCACGATCCTCTTAATAGGAGAATGCTAACGCTGCGTTAAGGGGTGAATGCCGCCTAAACCAAGTTTCCGCACACCACTTTCACCACCAAAACTCACTGCAAACCAAAAATGCCACGCGGCATGAATCCCTCTTAAACGCTTTGTTAGCTGGTAATTTCACTGAAAATTTCGACCCACTGTTTCGGATTAGCCGTGATAAAAACAAACGTTGAATCATTTGATAAAGTGATTCGAATTGCCTCAGTTGTGATCGGAATGATTCCACCACCCTTACCCACATCTTGAATCACTGACTTTATTTCATCACGCTTGATATGGTAGGGACCGAGGCCAAGCTGCTCGTTAAATGGGACAAAAACAACCTCTGTATCCGTCAACGACAGCTTACCGTCCGCCTTTGCCACACCTATTTGTACCGTTGCAAATGATGACTTTATCGGTTCTTTAAACATAGACAATCCTTTTTCTGATGAATATTCCACTTACCAGCTAACGCCGCAAATAAACGGCAAAAATTAGTTGGCTATAATTTGTGAGGTACGAACAAAGCCAACTGATTTTTGTCCGCCCTTTTAATTTGCTTTGTTATACGACTATTTGACGTGGCCATCTTCTTGCTCTTGCTCCCAAAAGACATCTGTCAAATCTTGTTCTAATGAAACTCCACCTTGACTGGTTTCTGCATTCAGTTTGAACTCATTAACACCAAGTTCATTCTTTGCTTCATAACAAAAAGATGAGTTATCTATTAGCGCCAATAAGCTTGCTAAAGAATTCTGCGAAGAAAATCGCATTAAAGACCGAATAAAACCTTTTTGTTGATCATCACAGCTGCGCCAAAATTTTACTAACTCAGCAAACTCTTTGTCATCGACGGTATGTACATCAACACTGGAAAAACTATCACAATATTCATTTACCAAACCATCGAGCATTTCACTACGAATCAACTTGATTAATTTTTGCTGAAGCATGATGTATCCATAAGTCGTATAACAGCTTATTGATTAGCAGCAGGATAACCTCCTGCTTTCTTGTAAGTTTCTTCGTCAAAATATCACTTGTAAGTGTTTGTTGTAAAGATATTATTTAACAAAAAATACAGGTTAAATATGACAATTTAGAAGATAAAAAAGATGCATAGGTGTTTACGAGGTCTGCATAGCACTTTTATATATATTACAAACTATTGATAATAATGAGTTAATGTTTAACAGTTAGTATTATCGATGCGCCAATCCAACGATTTA
>NZ_JACJER010000245.1:0-2202 GCF_014164185.1 Shewanella sp. SG44-6
CATCAACGATAGCCATGATTCGACCTTCAATAGGTATCTCATTACCCACTAAGCCACGAGGGTAGCCCTTACCATCCCAGCGTTCATGGTGGGTGTAGGCTATTCTCGCACCCATTTTGGCAATAATACGGTTTGATGCAGCAAGCAAGGCATAACCCTTTTCTGCATGAGTTTTCATTATTTCCCATTCATCTGGAGTCAATTTAGCGGGTTTATGGAGAATGCTCTCAGGAATACCGATTTTACCCACATCATGCAACGGAGCTGCATAACGAATTGTTTCAACAAAATCATCACTCATGCCAACATATTGAGCTAACATTTCGCTCATCACAGCGACACGCCTTACATGGGCACCGGTTTCTTTACTGCGCTGCTCAATGGCATCACCAATAATGAGGATTAGCTCACGCTGGGTTTGTTGGACATTTTCTTTGCTAGAAAGGTTTTCAAAAGTCAGGCTGACATTGGCGGCAAATAATTCTAGTATTCTGACTTGCAAAGGGGTTAATTCGGTATCATGTTGCAGATATAAGATACTCGTGACATCTAGGCCAAATTTATAAAATCCCACATAAATATTGTCATGAATAACCGACTTGCCTAAGGTGATGGCTTCAATAATATACTCTTTAACTTCACCGGGCAGTGATTCGACATTATCTATCTCACGATAACTGACCAGACTGCCTGTTGCCGCAAGTAAATTCATCTGAGTATCTTGATACAAGTCTTCGCGAAAACTGGTCAAGTATAGCGCAGAATTACTTAAATTAAGCAATTGCAATGTCTGCTCGAGAACTGCGCTACCGAAATTATGCAGGGTATGACTTAACAAGACAGATGAAGAAGCTTGAATAACTTTCTCCATCCCTCGCTGACTTTGTTCAATCGTTTTAATATCTCGATATGAGCGTAACGATGTATAAACACATGATTTAAGCTTAGTCGAAGTTAGCTCAGTTTTAGCCTTGTAGTCATTGATATCAAACTCTCTAATGACCCTTTCTTCTGGTGCACAACCTGGCTGCCCTGTTCGGAGAATAATCCGCGTGCTGTGGTTGTTTAACTCATTACGGATGCGCTCAACTAAATCAAGCCCCGCATGGTCATTTTCCATCACCACATCGATAAATGCGAGTGCGATATCAGGCTCATCACGTAGTAAAGCAAAGCCCTCTTTAGCAGTAAAGCTGGAGTAGAAAGCGAGCTTTTTACCGTCAAATTCGAAATGACCCAAGGCAAACTTAGTCACATCATGGATGCCAATTTCATCATCGATAATAGCAATTTTCCAAGGCGAAAGTCTGATAGCCTTATTGATTGAATCGTTATCAACCGATACTTCTGATTTTGTCTTAAACAGTGCCACATGCCATCCTTAAAATTGAATTACCAATTGAATACTAGCTAAAAATCAACGAGTGGCCATTTTCAAAATCAACATCTTAGACCATAAAAACATCATTAATCATGACGTGTAGTTAACATTAATAATACATATACGAGCAAAAAAACACCTTAGATCTTATCTAGTATTAATCTGGATATTTTTTTATGCAATAAATACTCATCGTTATGTCTTATGGCGAATGTTTTAAGCAGATTAAAGTATAGACAATAAATAGCATAGTCGACTTATTGACAACTGGTATATAACATTAAAACCACTCATACTAGAAATTCGTCCATCAAAAAGATTAAGGGATAAAGCTTGTCAATATCAACAGCATTGGTATTAGGTGGTGGTGGTGCTAGAGCGGCATATCAAATAGGGGTATTAAAAGCCCTAGTACAGTTTTATCCCCGCAACCATAATGTTCCATTTGATATAATTTGCGGTACATCCGCTGGAGCCATTAATGCAACGTCCCTGGCCACCCACGCATCTTGCTTCCATTTAGGCATAAAAAAACTGGATTGGGTGTGGCGCCATTTTGAAACCCATCAGGTTTATCGGGCATCTATTGCGCAAGTGTTGAGGCATTTGGGGAAAATGGCAATTAAAGGCCTCCAAGACGATAAAGTAAACCCGGATGCTGGCAGCCTACTCGATAATCAGCCATTACGACATTTGTTGAATAAACTGATTGATTTTAAAAGAATTGATCGCAATATCGGTAATAAAGCACTCAAAGCTGTCAGTATCGATTGCTCGTGCTACAACAATTCACGCTCATATAGCTTCTATCAAGGTAATGA
>NZ_JACJER010000246.1:0-2142 GCF_014164185.1 Shewanella sp. SG44-6
GCTTTGAAAGCATCTGTTAAGCCTAAAATTGGGTCTGCTGGAGCAAGCGTGACTTTAGAAAAGATCATTACTACTATCCTAAGTGAAGTGGATGGACAAAATTTATTTAGTTATACCACTGTATGCAAGCGCTGAGTAGTGAGACTTTTAATAGTTGCGACAAATTTGATAATAAATTACATATTCATCAAATTTAAGCCCATTTATTATCATTATTATCAACATTAAGGTTTAGTAAAACTGAATATAATCAGCCTTACTAGACACTTGTTATAGGTACGTCTTTAAAAATCACTCACAGGCCAGTATTTAATGCCTCACTTAAGTGATTAATAAAAAGCCCAGTATTGCGATGAATTTATATCAATGGCTACATTTATATAAGCGTGAGATGCCTAAGTAAAATACACATAAATGTGATTTGGGTGAGTGATTATTGCAGATATTTAAATTGTTACAGGCATAAAAAAAGGAACCCGAAGGTTCCTCTTTTTAAGCGACAAACTAATTACTTAGTTTAACGCTTCTTTTGCTTTTTCAACTAAAGTTGCAAAAACAACTTTGTCGAAAACAGCGATGTCAGCCAAAATCTTACGATCGATTTCAATAGACGCCTTTTTCAAGCCGTTAATGAAACGGCTGTAAGACAGACCATTTTGACGAGACGCTGCATTAATACGTGCAATCCATAACTGACGGAATTGACGTTTTTTCTGACGACGGTCACGGTAAGCATATTGACCAGCTTTAGTAACTGCTTGAACAGCAACACGGTAAGTACGGCTACGAGCGCCATAATAACCTTTAGCTAGTTTAAGTACTTTCTTGTGACGAGCACGTGCGGTTACACCACGCTTAACTCTTGGCATTTTCTATCTCCTAAATTAAGCGTATGGTAGTTGACGCGCGATTGCTGGAACGTCAGATTTAGCAACTAAACATTTAGCACGTAAGTGACGCTTACGCTTAGTGCTTTTCTTGGTCAAAATGTGACGTAAGTGTGCTTGCTTGCGCTTGAAACCATTAGCGGTTTTCTTAAAACGCTTCGCTACACCCTTGTCTGTTTTCATTTTAGGCATTTCTAAAACTCCGCATTGGGACGTTAATAAACGTAAGGCGAGCAAAAGCCTCAAGAGACTTTTGCTACTTTAGGTTGCCCTACTATTTCTTTTTAGGTGCTAGCACCATAATTGCTTGACGGCCTTCCATTTTCGGGAAAGATTCGACAACCGCATATATTTCCAAATCAGCCTTGATACGGTTCAAAAGATCCATACCTAGGTTTTGGTGTGCCATTTCGCGACCACGGAAACGCAGCGTAATTTTCGCTTTGTCACCATCTTCCAGAAAACGAATCAGGTTGCGTAGTTTTACCTGATAGTCGTTTTCATCAGTGCCAGGACGGAATTTAATTTCCTTAACCTGGACCTGTTTTTGCTTCTTTTTTTGTTCCTTTTGAGCTTTCGCTTTATCAAAAAGGAACTTACCGTAGTCCATTATACGACAGACAGGAGGCTCAGCATTGGGACTGATCTCTACTAGATCAACTCCGGCTTCATCTGCAACGATCTGAGCTTCTTTTATAGTTAATATACCAATTGGCTCACCATCTAAACCTGATAAACGGACTTCAGGTACACCAGTGATTTCATCATTGATTCTATTAGGGGCTGGCTGTCGCCCTGCTGTTCTTTTGATCTTTATGACCTATTCCTCCAACAATTTGAGACTACGGAGCGAAATCTGTTGACGTATCATCGCGGCGAAATCTTCTAGTTTTAACTTGCCTATATCGATACCGTCACGTGTACGCACCGCTACTTCCTTATTTTCCATTTCTTGATCACCAACGACCAATAAATAAGGCACACGTCTAAGTGTGTGTTCGCGTATTTTAAAGCCTATTTTCTCATTCCTCAAGTCAAAAGATGCTCGAATACCCTGTTCTTTAAAGAATTTAACGATTTCTTCAACATAATCAGCTTGTTTGTCGGTAATATTCATTACAACAACTTGCATTGGAGCAAGCCATGTTGGGAATTTGCCGGCGTATTCTTCTATCAATATACCTATGAAACGTTCTAAAGAGCCTAAAATAGCACGATGGATCATTACTGGCGTTTGGCGACTGTTGTCTTCTGC
>NZ_JACJER010000247.1:0-2120 GCF_014164185.1 Shewanella sp. SG44-6
TCGGAGGGATGGCAGAGTGGTCGAATGCACCGGTCTTGAAAACCGGCAACGGTTTATCCCGTTCTAGGGTTCAAATCCCTATCCCTCCGCCACATTCTAAAGTGAAAAAGCCATTGATAATCAATGGCTTTTTTGCTTTCTAGCATTTGAACAATCATATTCTCAGACCCAAAACGGATGACTGAGACATATGTACCTATTCAGAGCCACAAATTGTACCTATTACACCCGCATGGTGTTGCCTGCTTATCTGCGTGATAAAGGCTTCTCTGCCGACATCAAAGTATCCCTGCTCACTAAACAGCGCTCAATCGCGATAGGCCGTAACCTTGTCGTTGCGGGCATCTTACGGTCATTAATCAGCAACTTAACACCACAATCACAGCCAGATGCGTTTAAAGCAAACGTTAATCAATTGATTAATGATGCCCGTGCAGGCTTTGTTGGGGAAACCGATACGCTTGATGATAACGCCAAGCCTGTGCGAGAAATCATTCAGTTTATTCCTACTCGGCCAACGCAATTAGCACATAATAGTGCGACATGTGACAATTATCCCTCACCAACAAACTTGGCATTCTCAAATAATTCGAGTAGTAAAAAACAAACAAATTCAGTCGCTAACGTCACATTGACGGATGCACTAATCAAGTTTATTGCTTCTAAACAAAAGCAGTCTGTCTCAGTGTTAACGGTAAAGCAGCTTAATCAACGTATAGGCCACTTTATTGAAAGAACTCACCTAGATGATGTATTCGACATTACCAGCGCTGAGGCGATGGAATACAAGGATTGTTTACTTGAAGAGGGCAGAAGCCACAAAAGTAACAAAGACTACCTAGCAGCGGTGTCGCAGTTCTTTAAATGGTGCAAACTGATGCGCTACACCAGCGCCAACCCGTTTGATGAAGTGAAACTGTCAAAGCCAAGCAACCAAGCTGGGCATGATTTAGCGCGTCAGCGCTGGCAACCTGAGCATCTTAAACACGTACTGCAATCACAAGACTTTATCGACAAAAGCCAAGACTTTAAATGGATAACACTATTGATGCTGTATCACGGTTTACGACCTTCTGAAGCCTGTCAGCTACACGGTAATGATATAACCGTAATCGATGGTATCAGCGTCATTCACGTCACCAATGAGGGCATGAGCCAACAACTTAAGACAGCACAGTCAAAGCGAACCGTTCCGTTACATCAAAAATTGATTGAGCTCGGTTTTACCGATTTCGTTCAAACCATTAATGACCGAACATCAAAAAACAGTCATTTTAAAAACAGTCCGTTATTTCATTATCAACCCAGTAGCGATGGTGTTTGGTCGCACAGATTCTGCCGAGAGTTTGGCAAATTACTCGACCAACTTAACTTTATCGCAGGTAAACGACCTACAGCCTATTCATTCCGTCACACCTTTATTGATGAGCTTAAGCAACTGCAAATAGAAGAATCGATGGTGGCCCAGCTTGTTGGACACGTTTATCACAACATCACCTATGGGCGATACGGCAAGCAATATGATGTAAAAACACTCAAACCTGTGGTGGATAAAGTCAGTTACACATTGAATCTATTTCTACCAGTATAAGAAGTGGGATTATATGAGAGGATTTTTGCTGAAAAGCTCAACCGTAGAGCGTTAATCATGACAACAGTCAGTAAATCCTGAGTGACTTTATACGCCAAAATTTGCTCTCACAGAACCAATAACCAGCCTGAGAAATGATGAAACCTATCAGCGGCATCATTTCTGAGCAGCACTTATCAAATCCTACGGGCGTAAATCGATAATAAATCTTGCTGAGAAATCGAATATTCACCTTTTCCGCGTTAATTTCACGCTCATTTCACGTAACTGTTCACTTAAAGAATGCAATTTAAACCGTTTCGCACTCAGTGAGTGCGAAGCCAAAGCAGCCCACTTAAAAAGTGGGACTACAGCGAAACCCGGTACGCTCCTATCCCACTTTTGTTCCAAAAGGTCGGATAGGAGCTACGGGCAAGGGGAGAACCCCTTAACCCCGACAGCCACATGCTGCGCATGTGAAAAAGTCAAAAGCCTGAAAGATAAAATCAATATGCACACTTTTATGTGGTCTACACTGTTTTTATGTACA
>NZ_JACJER010000248.1:0-2100 GCF_014164185.1 Shewanella sp. SG44-6
GAGTTTTATTACTTATTAATATGAGGTCGATGAAATGGATTTTATTGAACGAATAGATGTTTTATCAAAGAGAATTCCCCAAATTTCAGGTAGTTTACAAACTGAGGAAGCAACTAAAAATGCGCTAATAATGCCCTTTCTTCATACAGTATTGGGTTACGATGTGTTTAATCCTAATGAAGTAATTCCAGAGTTTACTGCGGATATAGCGACAAAAAAGGGTGAGAAAGTTGATTATGCTTTAGTCAAGGATGGTGAAGTACAAATCCTTATGGAATGTAAAAAATATGGCGAAAAACTTTCAGTTAAGCATGCCGGACAGTTATTTAGATATTTCTCTGTTACAAATTCTCGTTTAGCAATTTTGACGAATGGTACTGAATATCAATTTTTTACTGATCTAGATGCGCCTAACAAAATGGATGAGAAACCATTTTTAACCTTAGATTTATTAAATATTGATGAACACCTTATTCCTGAGCTTAAAAAATTAACTAAGACTTCATTCGATGTGGAGTCAATTGTAAATGCAGCTGGTGAGTTGAAATATTTAAACCAAATAAAAAAACTGCTAGGTGAACAATTTAAAGACCCTGAAGAAGAGTTCATTAAGTTTTTTGCTGCTAGGGCCTATGACGGTGTACTTACGCCTAAGGTCAAACAGCAATTTACAGAAATAACTAAAAAAAGCTTTAAGGCAGTTTTTAAGTGACAGTATCAATGCAAGGTTAAAATCTGCCATTGGTAGTGAGCAATCATCGAAAATAGATAATGAAGAGCTGTGTGTCCTGGATGATGATAAACCTAAAATAACAACTACGGATGATGAGGTTGAAGGTTTTAATATTGTAAAAGCTATTTTAAGACAAAAGGTTGATGCTAATAGAGTTATAGCAAGAGATACTCAGAGTTATTTTGGGGTTTTATTGGATGACAATAACCGTAAACCTTTATGTCGCTTGCACTTTAATACAAAGCAAAAATACCTTGGGTTATTCGATGTTGATAAAAATGAAACAAGACATCCAATAGACAATCTTGATCAAATTTTTGATTTTAGTGATGCATTATTACAAACGATAAAATACTACGAATAGATTATATTTAGGACGGTTAAAGATATGGGGCTGTAGTATTGCTCCATTTTGATACTGAATAATTTGATAGTATCAAGCCAGTTTAGTATGTATCTAAAGGAGTAGGTTGGTGTATCAGATTAAAAATAAGGCAGGCTATTTAGGTTTTACTTTTTTGATTTCTTCAATAATAGTTATTATTTATTGTGTTCCCGTAGCCGGTTGTTTAATCGCAATTACATTTTCAAGTACTGGTTTCCCATTAGAATTTTTTTTAGATAATTATTTACTCACGATTTATATGATCATTTCCTTTGGTAGTTCAGCTTTGTACCTAATTAAAAGTAAGTCGTTGGACACAGAGAACTTTCAGTTAGCGTTTAAGTATAGTTTTTTCCCTATTGTTAGTCTGGTTATTTTTGTTTTATATCTTTCGATACTGAATCTAGTTTACTTTTTATCTAGGATTTAAATGGGACTTAAGCTTGCTGTGATTGTATAGATAGGTAGACATTATCAATACTCTCTATCTATATCGATAAGCTTAACTGTTTTATTTTATTGGTTTTTATGCTGATATTTATTACTGGCGCGTTATCGTTTTCTATAGGAATGGTGCTGTTGACTTTACAGGCACAAGCTGTGCAAAATTGCCCTCTATTTTATGTTGTTGAGTCAATTGATTACATCAATGGGATTGTCAACGGTTTACTCAGTTTTTTAGTTAATGTTAATGGTACATATCATCAAAATCATTTTTAAGGATAATTTAACAGGATGTTTACAATGGCGTTTACTATATTAATTCTATTGGTATTTTGGCTAATACCGTTAGTTATTATTGCCCGCAGCAAGAAAGTTAGCGCGAATGAGAAACTTGCCTGGTTGCTGGCAACCATATTTGTGAGTTGGTTGTCGTTTATTTTATTTCTCTTGCTCGCACCATTAAAACCTCGGGATAGCCATTAAGGTCATAGTTGTTGGTTATGTTCATGCAACAAAAAGGGAACAGTAACTGTTCCCT
>NZ_JACJER010000249.1:0-2032 GCF_014164185.1 Shewanella sp. SG44-6
TTTAGTTGATTTGAAACAACTTGATGAACCGGAAGATCAGAATGGACAAGATAGCTCAGGCGATTCAGATGATTCAGATAGCTCAGGCGATTCAGATGATTCAAATCAACTAAAAACTTAACAGCTAGATTTAAAGTCTCCTGTGAATCCACACAATTAACAGCTTCATCAGCATAACGTTGGCAAAGTATAGAAATACTTTGGGTAACGAATGTTGAAACATTTTTTAAGGCATAATGAACTACATGGCCACAATTCTTTAAACCAACTAACAAGGTATAAAGGTAAATATCACCAATATCACCTCGAGGCGTTAATTGTTCAAAATGTGTCAATAAATCCTTATATCCTTTTTTATAAATATAAAATCCACCCTGAAATTCATTCTGTATTTTCCGATCTATTCGAATGTCCTCTAAAACATTAAATGCTTGTAGGAGACTATGACTCAGAGTTGAACTTAGGACTTCAAAGTTGGTGTAACGCAAGTGAGCATGTTCATGAATAAATGAACCGTACATACGCTCTGGTGTACCAACTTTAATTTTTATAAATTTACCATTAGTGCAACTAGTGTCTGCCGAAAAAAGAATGTTAATTTTATCTTCAGTTTGCTGTAAACACTTCTGGATAATATGCATACTACTTAAAAAAGTAGTCATTTGAATTTTGTTCATAACTCACTCCGAAAAAGAGAGCTATAAAACCCCTAAAGGAGTTTAAATAACTCCCAAAGGGATAGATTAAAAAGCAGGTTGTAACCACTGTTCACCGAAAGCTAATTCAGCAAGCAAAGTAAAAGTTTGTTTATCTTCAAGCTCACAGGCATTAAGAAAAACAATATCAAATACTTCAGCTATTGAAAAATCCTTCATCAAAGATTGCATACGCACCCAATCAACCATAATCCTAGTTGAAAGAGCAGAAAATACTCTATGTTCACTACTGTCATCTGCGTCTAATGCATTTCTGCAATGTTCAGCGAAGCGAGCCATCATTCTAAGTACTTTCGATTTAATCTTTGGAGCTTCAGCAAGTAAAATCTCATATTCAACTTCTGGAGCTGGATATTTCGATTCTAACCACATAAACCGGCGTCTTACAGCTTCATCTAATGACGAAGTTGATTGATAACGACCAGTAAGGTCACCACAACCGTTAGTTTGGCATGTTGCTACCAAACGGAATAACGGATGTGGGGTTATAACTCTACCTTGCTTTTCTAATGGCAAACCTTTGTATTCCATTAAAGGATGCAAGGCTGCTAAAAAGTCTAATGACCCTTTATCCATTTCATCAAGTACTAGCATAGCTCCCATTTCAGCGGCTTGTGCTGCAGCTGAAAGTTCGTGATGAGTATTCCCATTACGCATAACTAGACCTGATTTAACAGACTCCGGTTTGAGTGACTCACTAACTGAAACAATAACCATAGGCCAATTTAATTTGTCGCAGATGTAAGTCCAAAACTCTGTTTTACCTGTACCCGTCTCACCAAATAATGAAAAGCTTGTATTCCGTTTAGGTGCAAACATCCATGTTAAAGCGATATTTAGCATCCGTGGGCAAGGCTTATAGTTCTTATTGCAAGTTGGTACTAAAGGCGAACGAGTTGATAGTCGAGCTATTTTTCTCCCTTCAAAACCTAAACCAGGAAAAACTAGATCACCAGCAACTAACTCAACATTTACATTTTGCATAACTAACTCCAAAAGGCTTGTCCAAGGCCAAAATTTTAAAATGAACACACAGGACAAACTTCTGGATATCAGAAGGTGTGTTCAAAGAATTAACCTTCTGATAAAAATTTTGCCAAATGGCAAAAAATTTACCATTTGGGTTTAAAAATACTTAACCGAAAAAAGCACCAAACAAATCAAGTTCTTGATCTGAAATTTGTGTTGGGCTTACTTCGGGTACCAAATCTTCTTCTATTGAAATATTTGATTGATTAACATGGTCAGAGACAACATGTTTTGAACCATTTTCAACATCAGTTTTAGTATTGGGTTTGGCTGAATTAACTTCAGAA
>NZ_JACJER010000024.1:0-46110 GCF_014164185.1 Shewanella sp. SG44-6
AAGATATTTTGGTGCAGTTACTGTTTTAATGGTTTTATCTATCTTTGGTATTATTGGATTTTTTATTTTTTTAAATAATGTAAAGCGTAGATGTAACACTAGCGGTAGAACGATTAAGGTTGTAGATATAGAAAATAAAAACAGTGAATCAATAAACTATCTATTTACTTATGTTATTCCATTTGTTTTTCAAGATTTATCATCACTAACCAATGTTGTCTCTATAACGATTCTTTTGTTGGTGACCTGTTTAATATATGTAAACTCAAGCATGATACTGATCAACCCAACTATCAGCATTAAATACACATTATACCAAGTTACTTATCGCAACATTGAAAATGAAAAAAACAGAAGTGGGATGCTACTAACATCATCACGCCACTTGGAAGAAGATGACATGTTAGACATTGAAGATGTAGGACCAAAACTATTTTATGCCAAAACTATAAAGGAAAGTTGATGCTAAATGTAGAAGAGTTAATGGAGTACGCTGAGCAACTAAAAGTCGACACTGGCACTAAAGTGTCTCTTTATTTTGTTACTCGCCACCTAAAAACAGGGATGAGCCCAAAGGCAAAGGTTACCGATAAATATGATTTTAAATTGGTAAAAGTACCCATCAGTACTGAAATATCAGTATTCTTTAAAGATACACTTGCTAATCAAATTATATCACATGGCTCTAAAGACGACATCACAGTAAAACAATACACCGTTATTGATGATGATATAGACAATAAAATCTATAGCTACGCCATGAACAACGCAATATCATTTTCTAACGTGATTAATCAGGATATTAAATCAGATAAAACCCCTGAACTGAACGACTTGTCACAAGTGAAAAATGATCTTTGGGCGTACTGTATAAAAGTACAGCAAGGGGTTGAGTTCACTTACTCATTTAGAAAACTTGGTAAAGCTAAAGTTACCACAAATGAACCTCAAGACATCTTACAAAAAATTTCTGCCATGTTTGATAAAACAGGCGGAGAATTGAAACCGTTTGACGGAAATATAATAAGCTTTGACGACAAAATAGATTGTATTTATATCCAAAACCAGTTCTATGTATTTCATAAAAAAAGCTTCGAAGCTATTGTTGGTTTAGAATCTGAATTCACAGAGGCCGCACAAAAAACACTTAATATCATCAAAGGTTTTGATTTAATAGAAGGGCTGGATATAATCGAGCAAGCGATATTGCACAAGCCATCTCTTAGAAAAACGCTAGCGCACATAGCAGAAAAAGGTAATCATACAACACTTGATGATGATGAAGTATTGTCAATGAATCAAGTACTAAAACAGTTTCAAGGGGTTGAGTTTACATTTAATGAAGCTGGTAAAATTGTGATTGAATCAGAGGCTGACGGTCGAAACTTTTTGAAATTGTTGAACGATTACTATAAGCAAGGCATGACAACAAAGAAATTCTATGCAACTGAAAGTGGTAGCATTGTTAAACCAGCTAGTAGTTAAAAAATTGATTTACAGTAAGAATAGTCAAAAACCGCTTCGGCGGTTTTTTTATGCCTGTAAACTTGCTATCACAACCTGTAATTCCTCCCATACATATAAGCCCCCCCAAAAATACACTTCTAACCATATTCGTTTCGAATCACTCCGTCCTCCCATTATTTTAAACGCAATAAAATAGTTAAAAAATAAATGTAGGAATACCTACTAATTTAATTGACACCCGATAGTAGGTTATCCTACTATTAATACATCGATTAGATACTGCCCAGCAGAAATCCTAATCCGCTCTTTAATAATCTACACAATGAACGACTAAACACCGCCTTGGTACCGTAACTGATTACGGTACCAAGACAGTACTAGGTCACTCCAAGTGCCAGCGATGGAGGACAGAAATTCGCTGAAATAGACTTGTACGCCTCTTGCGGCGACCAGGTATCAGATTGCACAGATAGGCAACCAACGAGGGATAAACCCTGCGGCTGATAAGGGACACGATCCCGCCCCGAGCGCATGACCCGCAACGCGAACAACCCCGCCACGTTCTGGCGGCAGTGGTAAGAACAGGTTTTACAGTTGCCATTTGTGTTCAAAACGAGTGGTAGCGATAAAACCAAAGCAATAAACAGGGTGAAATTAATGCGAATTAAATATCAATGGATATCGGGGTGGGTGTTGTATTCAATCCATCTTTTTTTGTATACCACGTATTTTACTACTGTGCTGTTCGATAATTTTTTGGTTTTCGGCCTTAAACCTTCTAATTTGGTTGATTTGTTTTCGATAATTATCTACTGCAGCTATTTGTTGCTTGTACTTTTTTACGTCCTTAATAATAGAAAAGCACAGGATACAAATAAACAACAACATTAAAGCTGTAAGTAGGTAAATCATTACAAGGTTACCGTCATTTATTAGTAGTTTTCTTAGGCCTAGTGCTGTTGATGATAAAACCCCCACCGTAATAAATGAGTATCTGTAGCGCCTAAATAGATGCCTAATCCTGCCTTTAATTTTTATTAAACATGATGCCGTTTCTCGATTGGTTGTGTAGGAGCACTAATCGTAACACGAAGCCCAACGTGGCAAAAAAATGGGCACATATTCAATATTACCAACTGTTCGGAATAACCGAATAGCTCAATTTATCCCAACTGCATGGAGTTTCGCTATGCAATCACAGCAACCCGATTTTATCGACTTAATTATTCAACTTATTGCCAAATTAATCCCATTCGATTTGTTCTAACTAACCATTTAATGCGAGGAATGTATGGAAACTAACTATCAAGAAAGTAAATCAGTAACAGAAGCAAAACTGATAATGAATCTTGGCATGGCGTGTCGCCTCGCATTAATGCCGAATCTAATGAAGTGCCCTACCGTTCGCCAACGTGCAACAGAGCTTGAGCAGTACTTAAAGAGCAACACATGCACAGAGGTGTTCAAAATAAACTTTATTGAGTTCACTGGTCAGTTAAATGAAATAAGCAGCATGAGAGTGAATTGCGTGAATAAAGTGCTTTTATTCAGATTAAAACAGCAAGAAAAGCCAGTGATACACATCAGTAACAGAATAAGCGACTGGAAGAATAGACAACTCATTGCAGCAGAGGTGGGTCATGAGTAAACAACCCGCAACATTGGAATGGTGCGACAAGAAGCTAGCTGAAATGGAGCAGATGATCAGCGACTTTCCTGAACATCGAAACCGACTAATAAGATTAAAGTCAGGTTTTATGGTGACCAAAACGCGATTAACGGCAATCCACCAGCAACATAAATCGTCGCTGTTAATGAGGGCTTAGCTATGTTTTTTGTATTCGGAGTAAGCGAAACATTAGTAAAGAAAGCCGCTGAAAAAAAATGCAGCAGATTCACAGGTACTTATCCAAATCGACGAGAGCTAACTATTGATGAATATCAACAAAAGCTAACGAAAACTCGTGATGAACTGTTTGCCAAAATGAAAGCACAAAAGCTAAGTCATAGCTTATCAACACCAAGTTTAGCTAAGCAATACGCAGAGCTAACCAAGGCACAAGAACAGTGCCGAGATATTGAAATTAGATACCGAAAACCAACTGGCGCCATTAACCCAAAAACCAAAAAAGAAGTTTTGGAATGGTCAACTTACATAGGCTAACAATCGAAGAGAGCAGCGATTATGAATAAAACAATACCCGCTTTTTTAATTGAAATGTCAAAGCAGATGCATGAGCAAGATAACCGCATTACAGCGGAACCTATTTGGCAAGTTCGCTGTAAGCGATTTAGACCAACAGCTCAAGGATATTCAGACATATTTCATATATTAGATACAGAAAATGATTATGGTTTAGTTGCTAATAGCAGTTCTGATATAGACATAAACCAACAAATAGTTAACTACCTTGACTGTGATCCAGATGACTTGCCAATAGTGCTTGAATCTTGGGTTGATAGTGAATGTGAATTAACTGATGGTCAGGAAAAGATTGATTACTTTCTTGAAAATTTCAATACCGATTTTCATGAGCTTGATGGTTTTGATGTGCTTTGGGTTGAGGAATATGAGGATATTGTTAAATCAGCATTCTTAACCGAAGCCGATGCCAATTGGTTTATTCAACGTAAGCAGCATGATTACCCAAAGCTGTATACCTACGTTGTATCTATGTACCTATGCCCTCAAATGATTGAGTTACGCAACTGGATCATGTCACTGACTAAAGCAGAGGTGGCAGCATGACCCAACTCACCCAAAAGCAAATTAAAGCCCGGGCTTACTATCAAGAAAACCGTCAACGCATCCTAGCCGATAAGCGCAACAAGCATGTGCCAAAGCGCAATAAACCTGCTGTGTTAAAAGTCATTAACTCAAAACCTGCAGCGCAACAGCCTTCGGCGACTAAAGCAGACATCGAATGGGATGGCCAATTAAAAGGTCGTAATGGCTTCAATGGCGTCATCAACGACGACACTGAATATCGCGACCGCAAAGCAATCAACAAGGCCATTAGTGTGCAAGGCAAAAACAACGCAGCTGCACGCCGACGTGCTGAAGATATCAAACTGGGCTTTGAGTTTGGTATTAGCGTAGAGGATTTTGTATGAGCCAATTATTTTACTTGCGCGATAGTCGCAGCGATGTTGGTGATAGCTGCATGTTTTGGGCTAAAGACGGTGCAGGTTATACCAGCGACTTAAACAAGGCGCACGTTTACACCAAAGAAGAAGCTCAACGTTACTTTAATGGTCGTGATACTGATATTCCATACAGTAAAGAACAAGTTGATCAACTGGCAACAGTACGAGTTGATCACCAGTATTTACCTGATGCGTTAGCCGCAACAGATGACCTATGCGTGGTCCATATAGTCGGTGAATACAACGGTAATGATATTTACTGGCTAACTGATGCTTATCACTCAATTGAATTAACTGATGCGCTTGTATTGTCACATGCTGATGCAGTCAACAAAGTCGCGCATTTAGCAAAGTACAACATCAAAGCTGATATTTATCCAAAGCTATCTATCGACAATATTGCACGCCGAACCTTTCAGGTGAGCAACGTTAACAAGCGCAAAATGGTTACTGTTGCAGGTATCAAGAACAATCATCCTCGCAAGCGCAATAGAGCGACTACAGGCAGAACTCGCGGTAACTGCCCACATTGCGGCAAGGTTACTTGGGGTGGCAATCCTTACGAGGCTTATACCTGTGCAGAAGCTAAAAACGAAAGCCTAGGGCTTGATTACCGTCTATTTGATACCTGTGAAGATGTGAAGCAAGCAAGGAGTGCAGCGTGATCTCATTAGACGATTTTATTTTAGATCTATTCAAAAGCAACTGGCACGGTCGTCAAAGTGAAAGCCTAGAACTTGCCAAAGAACAGTTACATAAAAATCTAACAGATCAAGTTAACGGTTATTGGTCTGGCCATACGGCCTATTACATCATGACCCACGGAGGATTTTTGGTTGATTCAAAAAGAAAGCGAGTTGGTAATGCTGGCCTCGCAGAGGGTAAAAAGTTAACTGCCCTTGGCCAAATGTTTATGGATTCAATGAATACTAAATGCGATGACAAAGACGCCGAGAAACTAAAACAGTCTAACCATGACGCTTTGATCAACAACATCATTGAAAACACAGGCGGTGAGATATGAGCCCATTTGAATACATAAATAATTACTACAACGTAAATGCTGAGTTTGGCAAAAGGGTAATTGTTGATGGTGAGCCAGGTGTTATTGCTAAAGATTGTGGTCACTACATTGGCGTTAACTTTGACAAAGATAAGCCGGGTTTAATTTCAAATTGCCATCCAACTTGGCGCGTTGAGTACGGCGCAGTAGGAAAAATAAGAAAACCGACTGCATCACAACGTAGATACCAACGCTATTTAGAGGTTGGTGATTGCTTTGATAGCTTTAAACATTTCTTACATTGGGAATCAGCCCAAGGCGGTGCAGCATGAACTACCTCCTCCCAGGCTTTGAATCAATAAACCGAATTGAATCCATTCTGTCACTTACCCGCATTAGTTCACCAGAAGTTATCGCCGCATTAAAGCTGCATTATACAACGTCATTACCAGCAGAACGTTGTACAGCGCGTCATAAAATTGAGCTTTCAAACTTCGTACGCAACCAAAAGAAACTCGAAAAAACTGCCGCTGTCATTGAAAGCGTCAAAGCTATGGATTGGCAAAAGCAAATGGCTAAGTTATCCGCTGCAGAATCGAGAATCTCTGAGCTAGAAGACTTGGTTATTCGAGCGGCAGATTATCTTAATGCTAGCGGTATGAATGAAAGTTTAGAAGCCGAAATGTATAAAATTATTCATAGAGAGTCAGCATTATGAAGACCACCAGCCAATACGCACAATCATTAGTTGAACTAAAAGCTCAGCCGGCTCACTTACTTGAGGATGTGGGTGACCAATGGTGCACGCCAGTTGATTTGTTTTGGGGTATCAATGCTGCTTTTGGTCCATTCGATATGGATTTATTTACCGATGGTAGTAATGCTTTATGTCCACGTTTTTACTCAATCGAAGATAACGCACTGACCCAAGACTGGAATGAGGATTTAAATGGTGGGATTGGGTTCGCTAATCCACCCTATTCTCGTCCATGCAAAGACAATAATGATAATGATCTAACTGGCATGATAACCATTATGGGTAAAGCAAAAAACGAACGCGATAAAGGCGCTAAGCTTGTGTTTTTAATTCGTGGGGTCCCTTCTGAAGCTTGGTGGCCAGAACAAGCTGATCATATCTGCTTTATAAAAGGTCGTGTCGGTTTTAAATTACCTAGCTGGTTTATTCCTGCTAATGAAAAGCAAAAAGCAACCAGTGCAGGTTTTGCCGGTGCATTAGTTATATTTGATAAAGAATGGCGCGGACAACAAATCAGCTATATCCATCGCGACTCACTCCGAGCCCAAGGCCAAAAATTACTCGACATGATTAGTGCCGCAGCAGTTAAAAGCGCTGAATCAAAGTTGAGTCAAATGCTAACAAGCCATGGCTTTAAGATGTTTGAAAACATTAACCAAGACGATACCGAAATAGGTGAACAAATCGATGTCGAACAGCTCATTGCCAAAGATGCTGAAACCGAACTGGCTACAACTAAATGGCCAAGTGAAGTGTGTCATATCGTAGAGGAATGCTTTAAAGCAAACCCGAACAAACACAATGATCATCGTGCTCAAGTCTTATTAGAGCTCACAAATAAAAGACTGCTCGAAAAGATGCGCCCAAGTCAAATCATAGCAGAGCTAAACACAATGTTAGTTCAGTGCGAACCAATGGGAGATGCAGCATGAAAAACAAGTTAATCGACTTAAATAATCACTTATTTGCTCAAATAGAGCGCTTATCAGATGAAACGGTTAAAGGTGAAGAACTTAAAGAAGAGATGGCTAGATCAAAGGCTGTAGCTCAGATTGCATCACAAATTGTTGCTAATGGTCGTTTAGCATTAGATGCTCAAAAGCTAACACCAGAACTACCAATGGGCCGCAGAATGCCTCAAATGCTGGAGAATACCAATGGCTAGGTTTTTATACACCAATGAAATGATTCAATTTCTACAGCAAACATACAAAAAACATTCAATTTCAACTACCACCATTCTTTTCAACAGTAAGTTTTCCCTTAACAAAACTGAGTCTCAGACAAAAGGTACTCTCAGTAATCATGGGATCACCTGTGGACGCACTACCGGAGAGATAAGAAAAGGCAAGTCTCGCTTATTTACTCAGCAACAGCATGAATGGATAAAAGAGCAATACAGACACTTGAACCTCGATGATCTGACCAATCTATTTAACTCCACTTTTGACACTTGTATGACTCAGGCCCAACTTCGTTCATTCACTCGAAATCATAAAATAAAGTCAGGTAGAACAGGACAATTTAATCCAGGACAAACCGCTTGGAATAATGGCATGAAAGGTTGGGATGCTGGCGGTAACTCACACAAGGCTAGATTCAAAAAAGGAAACATACCATTTAACCAGCGGCCAGTTGGATCTGAACGGATAGATACTAAAGACGGATATGTCATGGTCAAAGTTTCCAACCCTAACACCTGGCGATTAAAACACATTGTTGAATGGGAGAAGGTCAACGGAATAATGCCTGATGATCACGTGCTTTGGTTTATTGATAACGATAGAACCAATTGCGACCCACAGAACTTGATGCTTGCAACAAAAGCTCAGCATGCAGTGGCTAATAAGCTCGGGTTAGGCAATGCAGATGCACAATCAAAAGAAACGGTGAAGCTTCTCGCACAGCTATCCATCACCGCGGCCACTCGTAAACGAAGCAACAAGGTGGTGACATGAAAAAAATAACGCAAACGTTTAGTACCAAACAAGGTGTTGTCACGTTATCAGATCCATTCTTCACGCTTATGGCCGATCAACCACAGGTTGAAGTGACATACAAACCTAACCACTATAGCGGTTGGGGTATGTGTAAAACCTACAACGCTATTGAAGTTAGCGACTTTACTCAAACTTGTGCAGAGCTATTTGCCTGCACAGCCGATTCAAAACTACGTTTGCCGGGGTATGCCGCATGAAAGAATCAGAAGTCATTAGAAAAGCACTAAGCCAGTGGTATAGCCAGCCCCGCGATCAAGTTTATTCATGTCAACAATTTATGAAAGCGTTAGCCGAAAAATTGGCCAAGGAAGGTAAATAATGTCAATGAATGAAATGCTCAACCAAGCACGACATGAAGTGGCGTTGTTAACCAAGCAAAATAATGAACTCAAGAATCAAATTGAGCAATTAAGCCTAAGACCTGAGTTTGACTTGTCAACAGTACATGGTCGAGAGCAAGCATTAAGAAAACTATTAGAGAATCAAGCGAAGGCACAACTGATTGGAGGTAACCATGAATAAATCAACATCAGTAGCAGCAAAAGGCTATTGGAACACTAAACATTTAGCTGAACGCTACAACTGCTCAACAAGAACAATATTCCGCTGGATGAAAAGAGAGGAATATCCATTCCCACAACCAAGACTACTTGCAGCTGGTAGCCCAAATCTGTGGGCTATAGATGATGTAGAATCGTGGGAACTTAGTCGAATGAATAGTGCTGCTTAATCATTTTCAATGGTAGTTAAGCGATCAAACCATGCAGAATACGCCACACCCTGCTCACTCAAATACGCATGATGGTCATAAACCTGCCACTGGCCTGGTAACTTATGTCCAAGTATTATCTCGGCAATGTGTGGCTCTGTTAATGTTGAAAGATTTGTTCTTGCTGTTTTTCGTAAATCATGGACTGACCAATGTGGCATATCAAAATCCATGTTTTTGCGTAACCATTGATTGATATTGTAAGGCAAAGATAATGGAGCAGATCGACCCATAGGCTCATTTGTGCCAGCGTTATTAAATAAATAGTCGCTATCGCTTAACAACATAGCTTCTTCAATGAAATGTACAATATGAGGGATAATAGGTCTTACTAAAGGTTTTTTTGTTGTTTTACCTGTTTTATGATTTTCAGGTGGAACTGTCCATACCATTTTTACCATATCAAAATCAGACTTTTTAGCCAGCCTAAGCTCTCCATTTCGACAACCAAGTACTAAGCATAGCTTGAGAAATAATTTGTTTTTATGCGCGATACGCGAGTGATTTAATGCTAATAAAAAAAGCTTTATTTCATTATCGTTAAATGAGCGTGAACCAACATTCTTATTGATATTTAAATCTGCTCGAGGACTTATGTCATTTAACACATTTTCTCTTATCATGCGGCGTTTAGCGCCCCACTTGAGCATTTGTTTGGCGTTAGTCAGCAATCTGTGAGCAATAGCCGGTGTTTTCTTTGACTTATTTTCAATAATTTCGAGCCAAGTCTTTAACAGTATTTGATCTACAGGTATTTTGCCAATCTTAGGGAGTATGTGTAATTCAAAAGAACGCTTCACTTCAAAATGGCCGACTTTATTCTCAACACAGTAACTCTCATACCAATCATAAAAAAGTTTGCTTACTGTGATCGCAGTAATAATTGCATTCTTCTCCGTTACTTTTACAACTTTAGGGTTGTAACCTTTCTCTAGCTCTGCACGCAATCTCGCGCATTCTATCCTGGCATCTTTAAGCCCTAATGATGGATAAGAGCCTAAATCTACCCTACTTGCTTTACCTACATAACGATATCTAATTTGAAACGTGATCTTGCCTTTTGGTGACACTCTCACACTTAAACCATCGCGATCTGCTTTTTCAAAAGCCTTATCGTGATCTTTAGATAAAATTGACTTTAACCATGTGTCTGAAAGCGCCATGCCATAACCTTTTAACCAGCTTTGTGTACAAACTTTTTATCATTAAGCTTGTATAGTACAATTTTGTACGCAAATTTGTACACATTTTTGCTGGCTTAGATGGGCTTTCTTTGTCTCAGGTTGTCTTTACGGATTAACTATAAACACTGATAAATAAGGGGTTTACGTAGGATTTTGTCTTAAACTGGCGTTGGCTGACTTAGTGACTATCGTTTGGGTGCGAAATGATGGCGAAGGTACGACGCTTGTCGACCTCAACTTTATTGCCTGACATGTTAACCTTGCACTAGCCGCTAAAAAAGGCGCAAATTATAGCGCCTATCGGCAGAATTGGCTAGGCAAAGTGTTTTTTAGCTTTTCGAGGATAATTCAGAAGACTGTAGGATTATATTTTTCATTTTAGCTAATTCAATTCTGGCATAACGATGTTCAACAAAATCATAAATGTTGGTCGCTAAGGTTAACCGATAAAAATTAGCAGCTTGCTGATATTGGCCATTTGCAGCGGCATGCTTAGCTAAGTAAAAATACGCTTCGCATAAACGCTCTGCATATTCTTTTGGTTGAGACAAGCCCACTTTCGCCGCTGAAAATACTTGCTCTTGACTCATTTTACCTAAGTAAAAATCAACCAACACACTTGACCATTGTTGATTATTTAACTGTTTTCGTTGCGTCGCTAAATCGATTAACGCGTTACTTTTATCGACCTCTGAAGCCATCAAATAGAGCCAAAGTACACGATAACCATCAGTAGGGTCTCGATCATAAAACGCTTGCATGTCACTGACAGCTAATTGGTAACGCTCGCCATAATACAACGCGATGCCACGATTTAAGAAGGCATAATCATAGTTTGGTGACAGTTCCAGTACCCCATCAAATGCTTCATAGGCACTGTCAAACTCACCTTCTTGAGTATAATAAATACCCAAGAAATTATATGCATCCGCTAAATCGGGTTGCAACTTTAATGCTTGATGGAAATCAATTCGACCCAGTAAACGCAGTCCTACACTGTCATATATGACGCCGCGATCATAATGAAAACGTGCACGCTGTTCGTCAGTTAATTCCATGGTAGCCAAAATTTCATTTAGCTTTGCCAGCGTCACTTCTAACTTATAGTCTGGCATGACAGGGGCTACAATCATCTGCCCTGCAGTATCATCATTTGAACCTAATGTTGCAGCACAACCTGACAACATCATACTTGCACCAACAACAACGGCAACGATTGTGGTGCGTAGCTTACATTCCATCCGCTTTACCTTATCAGGTTCTATTAATATTCAACATCATAGCAATCTGGCAATCTAAGAGCCATGCGCATTAACGATTATTTTTCGATAGATAAAAAAAGGAGACCAAATGGTCTCCTTTTTTATCGTTAAACTTTAAAAAAAATTACTCAGCAGTTTCTTTTGCTTGAGCTTCTTTAATTGACAGTCTTACGCGACCTTGACGATCCACTTCCATTACCTTAACAGCAACTTCTTGGTTCATCTCTAGGTGATCAGATACGTTAGCAACACGCTCATCACTGATTTGTGAAATATGCACTAAACCATCTTTGCCAGGTAGAATGTTAACAAATGCACCGAAATCTACGATACGGATAACTTTACCGTTATAGATACGACCCACTTCAACTTCGGCAGTGATTTCTTCAATACGACGAATCGCTTCTTTGGTAGCTTCGCCATTTGAAGAGGCAATTTTCACAGTACCATTGTCGTCAAGTTCAATAGTTGTGCCAGTCTCTTCAGTTAGAGCACGAATTACTGCGCCGCCTTTACCAATCACATCACGGATCTTCTCTGGGTTGATCTTGATTGTGGTGATACGTGGAGCGTGAGCAGAAATATCGTCACGATGTGAACCAATAGCTTGATCCATTACGTTTAGGATATGAACACGTGCGCCATAAGCTTGTTGCAGTGCAATATCCATGATCTCTTTAGTGATACCTTCGATTTTGATATCCATCTGCAATGCAGTAATACCATCACGAGTACCGGCTACTTTAAAGTCCATATCACCTAAGTGATCTTCATCACCTAAGATGTCAGAAAGTACAACAAAATCGTCGCCTTCTTTAACAAGACCCATCGCAATACCAGCAACAGATGATTTAATCGGTACACCGGCATCCATTAATGCTAATGAAGTACCACATACAGAAGCCATTGAGCTTGAACCGTTAGATTCAGTAATTTCAGATACAACACGAATGCTGTATGGGAATTCTTCAGCAGAAGGCATAACGGCATTCATACCGCGCCATGCTAACTTACCATGGCCAATTTCGCGACGCTTAGGTGAGCCAACCATACCTGTTTCACCAACAGAATACGGAGGGAAGTTATAATGAAGCATAAAGCGATTAGTACGCTCACCCATGATGCTATCAATCTTTTGTGCATCACGTTCAGTACCTAGAGTACAGGTAACTAAAGCTTGAGTTTCACCACGAGTAAACAATGAACTACCGTGAGTACGTGGAAGTACACCGGCTAAAACACTCAATGCGCGAATCATATCTGGTTCACGACCATCGATACGTGGCTTGCCACTGATAATACGTCCGCGAACAACATTTTTCTCTAGACTGCCAAGTAGATTGTCTACTTCGCGAGTATCAACATCTGGGTTTTCAGCCACTAATGCCGCTTTGGCAGCCGCTTTAACGATGCCAACTTGTACATAACGATCTTGCTTAACTTCGATTTGATAAGCTTCTGTCATGCCAGCTTCTGCAAGCTCTTTGATTTTAGCAACTAACACTTGATCTTGAACTGGTGCAGTCCAATCCCATGTTGGCTTGCCAGCTTCTGCTTTGAACTCAGCAATAGCATCAACAACGACTTGTTGTTGGTCATGACCATAAGTCACCGCACCTAGCATAATTTCTTCTGCAAGCGCTTTCGCTTCAGATTCAACCATCAGTACAGCAGCTTTAGTACCCGCAACGACTAAGTTTAATGAGCTTGTTGCAAGCTGATCAACCGTTGGGTTAAGGACATATTCATCGTTGATATAACCAACACGCGCCGCACCTAGTGGACCGCTGAAAGGAATACCAGAAATAGCTAATGCTGCAGAGGTACCGATCATTGAAACAATGTCTGGCTCAATTTGTGGGTCAACAGACACCACAGTGATGATAACTTGAACTTCGTTTTTAAAACCGTTAGGGAATAAAGGACGAATAGGACGGTCAATAAGGCGTGCAATCAGAGTTTCATCTTCTGAAGGACGACCTTCACGCTTGAAGAAACCACCAGGGATTTTACCTGCAGCATAGGTTTTTTCTTGATAGTTAACAGTTAGCGGGAAGAAGTCACGGCTTAAATCCGCTACTTTTTTACCAACTACAGTAACTAATACTGTGGTATCGCCCATGCTTGCTAAAACTGCAGCATCTGCTTGACGTGCAATAACACCTGTTTCTAAGGTGACTGTATGTTGACCATACTCAAAACTCTTTACAATTGGATTCACGTGACCCATTCCTTAATTTAATGACCTTTAATTACGCGCACAAGTATACTTCAATTACACCGAATAGTTAAATAGACGCGCGATACAGAATGAGAAAATGTTTTAAATAATCATTTTCCTAGATGAGATCACAGCATTAACAAACGATTTTGACAGTGATGAGCGAGTTTACGCCGATTAAATGACATGAGGTTCACTATTTGGCTTGATTATTAATGACAACAGAGATGAATTTAACTAAAGTCGTAGTAATAAGTATTATTATTTTTTGTGAAAGTTAACTAATTAATTCGCCCTATTGGCGATTTAATTTATATTGAGTATAAATTCTTGTAGTTTTAGGCTGTTAAACTGCAAATTTAACGTGAAAAGTCACTTAGATGACATGGAATAATACATGACGGCTCGTTTTAAGTCTCTCACATGGAAACAAACTAACTTAGTAGTTTTTACTGCTTTGTTTTTTGCTGTTGCTATTTTTATCATCGAAATAGCACTCGTCGTTGTTACCGCTAAACAACAGCTTACCGCGGCACAACAAGAGCTGCTCAATTCCGTCGAACAAACCACTACCAACGCGGTATGGTCGTTAGATGATAAACTTGCCAGTCAAACCCTAGAAGGCATTATAAAAGTCGATAATGTTGGTTCTGCAGTCATCGAGCTCGATGATGGTTCATTGTTTGTGTCTGAGGTAAATGAAACCGGAGAGTCCTCAAAAGCTTATGTTTCCTTAAGTAATCGTCTGTTTGGGGATCTAAAAGAAATCGCCCGTCCACTGTATCGTCCTTTCTATTTTGAAGGAAACAAACAACAACAGCTTATTGGCACCCTAACGATTTTTTACGATACCCAAAAGCTGACCACGAAACTGTTTAATCAATTACAACTTGGACTTATCGCAACATTAGCTCGAGCATTATTACTCACATTAGTATTGACCGTAGTGTTTCATCGTTTTCTCACTCAACCGATTGCTCGGATTAGCGAAGCAATTGACAAAATTGATCCTGATTATCCTGACGAAAACCTGTTACCTATGTCAAAAGCTCATAAAGATGATGAGTTAGGACTGGTGACCAGTAAGTTTAATCAAATATTATTGCAGTTCAGTCAAACTCAAAATAAGCTGCGCAAAATGGCAACCCGAGATCCATTAACGGGCTTACCAAACAGGACCTTATTATTAGAGACATTGAATGTCACCATTCAACGCTCTCGAGTCCACAAACGAAATTTTGCTCTACTCTTCATTGACTTGGATCGCTTTAAAAATATTAATGACTCCTTAGGCCATGCCATAGGTGATCAGTTTCTGGCGCGTATTGCGCGTATATTAGAACGAGTGGTGGGTGACAGAGGCAGCGTGGCTCGTCTTGGCGGTGATGAATTTGTTATCTTAGCCGATGAGATCCAAACACCTTCACAAGCGGCAGACTTTGTTGATAAATTACTCGCTCAATTAAATACTCCAATCCAGCTTAATGAGCACGCAATTCATCCCGCGGCATCGATAGGCATTTCTATATATCCCGAAGACGGTATCACTGCGGAAGACCTAATTCGTCATGCCGATATCGCCATGTACAGCGCTAAAGCGGCTGGCTCTAATCAGTGGTCATTTTTCAAGCAACAAATGACTGAACGTGCGGCAATAAGACTTCGCACAGAAGCCTCATTACACGACGCATTGAAAAACAACGAATTCTTATTATATTTTCAGCCTAAATTTGATTTAAAAACCAACAAAGTCGTCGGATGTGAAGCCCTTATTCGTTGGCAAAAAGACGGTCAATTGATAAGTCCGATGTCTTTTATCCCTGTGGCCGAAGAAACCGGAATTATTATCCCAATTGGCCGTTGGGTTATCGAGCAAAGCTGCAAAGTGATCCGAGAATGGCAACGTAAATACAATTATGAGATCCCTATTGCGGTGAACGTGGCATCGCAGCAATTCGCTGATGCCAGTTTAGTACCCGACATCAAGCAACTGGCAATTCGATACCAGATACGTCCTGAATTACTGGAAATTGAAATTACCGAAACATCGCTGATGAATGATGTTGAACAAGCAGTGACTAAATTAGAACAGCTTAAATCTGCCGGTTTTGGTATTGCGGTCGATGACTTTGGCACAGGATACTCGTCATTATCCTATCTACGTCACTTGCCAATAACAACAATGAAGATTGATCGTGCCTTTGTAAGTGATCTTCCTGAAGATAGTGCAATCGCATCGACTATTTTAATGTTGGGTCGTCAACTTGATTTGACCATTGTTGCTGAAGGTATTGAAAATATTCAACAACTTGAATGGCTCAAAGAAAATCAATGTGAGATTGGTCAAGGCTTTTACTTTAGCCAACCACTGCCGTTAGCCGAGTTTGAAGAGAAATATATTATCAGTAATACAGCTAAAGTCATTCATGCTTAAACACTCTGTATAAGCCACAGTAAACCTATCTCGTCAGCGGCTTACCCATAAGCGGCAAAGTATCATTTAGCGGCTAATAATCCTGTTAAAGGCCCCTTTTCCCTTATTAAGTGAAATCAACTAAGTTAGTAGGGCAAAGGGCTATTGGCGAGGTATTTGTTACCCAAGTTTAGGCTGATTACAACCCACAATTCTTTTTTCTTTCAGTTCTTAATAATTTTAAGACTTAAAGCTGAGCAAAATATCCTAAAGACAAAACATAGATGAAGTTGCTCTGGAGTGATTAAAGTGCGGTTAAGTGCCCATTAACTCTTGTTGAATGTAGTCATGATCAACGGCCATTATTTATCCAAGCCTTAAAGGCTATTTCGGTAGATATGGCAATATCGATACAGATTTGATCAATCAAAGTATGACTAAAAAAACAACCACAAATGATTATGGGAACTGGTCAGTGAAAGGATGGGCTAAAAACAAGCATTTTTAGGCAATAAAAAAGGAAGCTATTAGCCTCCTTTTTTATGGTTTAATCAGCCTACTAAAGTAAGCCGAGTGTCGAATTAACGACGTAAACCTAACTTCTGGATCATAGCAGTGTAACGTGCTACGTCAGTACGCTTTAAGTAAGCAGAAAGCTTACGGCGTGCACTAACCATACGTAATAAACCACGACGAGAGTGGTGATCATGGATGTGCTCTTTAAAGTGACTTTGAAGGTGGTTAATTTGAGCAGTTAACAAAGCTACTTGAACTTCAGTTGAACCTGTATCGTTTTCGCCGCGACCAAAATCAGCTAAAATTTTTGCTTTTGCTTCAGCACTTAGTGACATGTGTATCTCCAAAAAAAGTAAATGTATCTCAAGCCGATCACTAACTCAGCCAGAGCGAGGGCAGCATTTTAACCAGATTGATGGTTAACCGCAATATAAATTCGATTATTTATCAGTAAAAGCAAACAACAACTCCGACTGATTACTCTGCAGGAGCATTATCATGGATCACAATCAAACGCTTTGGTGCTAATAAGCCATCATCATTCATGATGCCCATACCAACAAACCGACGTTCATCACCAATAGTGATACGCACTAATTCATCAGGCTTAAGTCCAGCAGCCTGAATAGCCTGGCCTTGCATGACGTAATATAGCATCGCCTCTGGCAAGTTAATTTCAGGGAAATTAGCGACCGCGGTGTCCATTGGTAATAATAATGGGTCCATCAGAGTTTGAGGCGCAACGTCATCTCTATGAGCTTGCTCAAGTAGCGCTTCTAATTGCGCTAAGGTGACCATTTTTTCATACGGATATTCGGCAACTTGAGTACGACGCAGCATAATAACATGTGCACCACATCCCAACATTTCACCTAAATCATCAATAATGGTCCGTATGTAAGTCCCTTTAGAACAATGAATATCTAGGGTTAACTCATCACCTTCAAGCTTGATAAAATTAAGCTCAAAAACAGTGATTGGTCGAGATTCACGAGGTACTTCAATGCCTTCACGTGCATACTTATACAAAGGCTGGCCTTGGTATTTTAATGCCGAATACATTGATGGTACTTGTTGTGTTGTGCCACGAAAAAAGGCCAGTTTCTCATCGAGTTGTGCTTGAGTAAAATTAACAGGACGCGTCTGAACGACTTCGCCATCTGAATCACTCGTATCAGTGCGCTCACCCAATTTAGCCGTCACCAGATAACGTTTATCCGAGTCTAATAAATGCTGAGAGAACTTAGTCGCTTCTCCAAGACAAATAGGCAACATTCCTGTTGCTAGCGGATCCAAAGCACCTGTGTGGCCCGCTTTATTGGCATTAAAAAAGCGCTTAACTCTTTGCAGAGCAAAGTTAGAGCTCATGCCAGTATCTTTATCGAGTAATACTATTCCGTCGATGAAGCGACCTTTAGGGCGACGAGCCATTAATCTTGCTCCTTTTCACCGTCAACAGACTCGCTGTTATCAGAGACTTCTGGAGTAAATTGCTGTTGCTTGGCTTTATCTTTATTGATGACTTGAGTTACTAGGTTAGACATGCGCATGCCTTCTACCAGTGAGCTATCATAAATAAAGCGTAATTCAGGCATAACGCGTAATTTCATACGCCCAGCAACCAAAGTACGAACATAAGGTGCAGCAACAGTGAGTGCATCAATTTTTTGTTGAACAAGTTCAGTGTCTTCTTCAAAGAAGGTCACAAACACTTTTGCATAACTTAAATCACGTGAAACGTCGACATCGTTTACGGTAATGAAACCAATGCGAGGATCTTTCATATCGCGTTGCAACACCATAGCAAGTTCTTGCTGGAGCTGTTGCGCAATGCGACGTGTACGACTAAATTCTTTTGCCATGATGATATGCCATATCGTTAGGTCTACAATCAAAAAGGGCGGCTAAAGCCGCCCTTCCATTGGTACTTATAAGGTGCGAGCAATTTCGACTGTTTCGAACACTTCAATTTGATCGCCCACTCGGACGTCATTGTAGTTCTTAACACCGATACCACATTCCATGCCATTACGCACTTCAGGAGCATCATCTTTAAAGCGACGTAAAGACTCAAGTTCACCTTCGAAGATAACTACGTTGTCACGTAATACACGAATTGGTGCGCTACGTTTAACGATACCTTCGGTAACCATACAACCTGCAATAGCGCCGATTTTAGGAGACTTAAATACATCACGAACTTCTGCAAGGCCGATAATTTCTTGTCTAAACTCAGGTGCTAACATACCTGTCATTGCAGCACGAACTTCATCAATTAGGTTGTAGATGATGCTGTAATAACGTAAATCGACACTTTCTGAATCTATGGTTTTGCGAGCCTGTGCATCAGCACGGACGTTGAAACCAACAAGAATCGCATTTGAAGCAGCGGCTAATGTTGCGTCGGTTTCGGTTAATGCACCAACACCGCGAGCAATAATGTTCACTTTAACTTCAGCTGTTGACAGTTTAGCTAAAGATTCGCAAATCGCTTCAAGAGAACCTTGAACATCAGCTTTAAGTACGATGTTAAGCTCTTGTACTTCGCCTTCTTCCATGTTGGCAAACATGTTTTCTAGTTTAGACTTCTGCTGACGCGCTAACTTAACATCACGGAATTTACCTTGACGATATAAAGCGACTTCACGAGCTTTACGTTCATCACGTACAACAGTGGCTTCATCACCCGCAGAAGGCACACCAGAGAGACCTAAAATCTCAACCGGAATAGAAGGACCCGCTTCAGTAATTGAATGACCATTTTCGTCTTTCATCGCACGGATTTTACCGTACTCTAAACCACATAAAACGATATCACCTTGGCGTAACGTACCTTCTTGAACCAAGATAGTTGCCACAGGGCCACGACCTTTATCAAGTTGTGATTCAATAACAACACCTGCAGCCATACCATCACGTACTGCTTTAAGTTCTAATACTTCAGATTGAAGTAAGATACCTTCTAACAATTCGTCAACGCCCATACCAGTTTTGGCTGATACGTGAACGAACATGTTATCTCCGCCCCAATCATCTGACATGATGCCATGTTGAGACAGCTCACTCTTAACACGCTCTGGATCAGCATCTGGCTTATCCATTTTGTTAACAGCTACGATTAACGGTACGTTACCCGCTTTAGCGTGTTGAATCGCTTCAATCGTTTGTGGCATTACGCCATCATCGGCAGCAACAACCAAAATAACAATATCAGTCGCCTTAGCACCACGAGCACGCATTGACGTAAACGCCGCGTGACCAGGAGTATCAAGGAAAGTGATCATGCCGTTTTCAGTTTCAACGTGGTATGCACCAATATGCTGAGTAATACCACCGGCTTCGCCAGCAGCAACTTTCGCACGACGGATATAATCAAGTAATGACGTCTTACCATGGTCAACGTGACCCATGATAGTCACAACAGGAGCGCGAGACTCTAGTTGGATGTTGTCATCGCGATCTTTTAGTACTTGATGCTCAAGTTCGTTTTCACGAATCAGCACAACCTTATGACCTAACTCTTCAGCAACCATTTGAGCGGTTTCTTGGTCAAGTACTTGGTTAATCGTCACCATAGAGCCCATTTTCATCATTTGCTTGATGATAACAGTGGCTTTGATTGCCATTAAATGCGCTAATTCAGATACAGTTACGGTTTCACCGATACGTACATCACGACTCACTGCTGCAGCGGGTTTATTAAAACCGTGCGCCATAGATTCTGGTGCTGTGCTGCGGTTACGCATGTGTTTTTCACGACCGTCACGCGCATCTTTTCCGCCACGTTTTTTGTTGGCATTTTTGTTGCGAGCACGACGACCACGTTTTTCATCATCGGCATCAGAACTGTCTTCAGCTGCACGAGCAACTTTAGATGTGGTGATATGATGATCACCGTTCTTTTCTGCATCTAAACGTTGACGTTCTTCTTCAGCCCAGCGCTTTGAGTTTACTTCAGCAAGTAAACGAGCTGTTTCAGCTGCTTTGGCGGCTTCATCTTTTTGCTTCTGAGTTAACACAGCTTCTTGAGTCGCTTTTAAACGCTCGGCTTCAGCTTTTGCTGCTGCAGTTTCTGGGTCAGCAACTTTAGTTACTTTAGGTTCAGACTTTACTTTTTCTGATTTCAATTTGGCTTCTGCTTCCGCTTTTTTCTTCGCTTCAGCATTAGCTTTCGCTTCTGCCGCTGCTTTTGCTTCAGCTTCCACTCTTACTTGAGCTTCAGCATCTGCTTTGGCTTTTGCTTGAGCTTCTAATTCAGCTTGTTTGGCTAATTCTGCATCATCACGCTTAACAAAAGTACGTTTCTTACGTACTTCTACTTTAACGTCTTTCGACTGACCGCCAGTGCTTGCAACACTTAACGTAGACACGGTTTTACGTTGCAATGTCATTTTAGTCGGTACTGAATCTGCACCATGCTGTTTTTTTAGAAAATCAAGAAGCTGTTGCTTCTCTTTTTCTGAAACAGTATCGAGTTGTTTTTTGCTTATACCAGCATCTGAGAATTGTTCGATTAATCGATCAACTGATTTTCCCACTTCCGCTGCTAATTTTTCTACACTTGTATCTGCCATCAATTAAATCCCCCTGTTGATCGACTTATGCTTCTTCGCCAAACCAACAGATATTGCGGGCAGCCATGATGAGCTCACCTGCTTTTTCTTCTGTTAATTCTTCAATATCAATTAAATCGTCAATACCTTGCTCGGCCAAGTCTTCTAAAGTCACTACGCCTTTGCTCGCTAGAACATAAGCTAAATGTCTTTCTAATCCTTCCAATGCTAATAAATCATCACTTGGCTCTGCACCATCTAACGCTTCTTCAGACGCTAATGCTCTTGTAGAGATAGCGGCCTTTGCACGTTCACGTAATGCTTCAACGATTCCTTCGTCGAAACCTTCTATTGCTAATAGCTCAGATTCTGGAACATAAGCGATCTCTTCTAACGAAGTGAATCCCTCATCAGCCAATACGGCTGCAAAATCTTGATCTACATCTAGATAAGCCACAAACAAATCAATCACCTTAGCGCTTTCGGCTTGGTGTTTTTTGTTCATGTCTTCAACTGTCATTACGTTCAGTTCCCAACCAGTCAGTTGAGTCGCTAAACGTACGTTCTGGCCGTTACGACCAATAGCCTGTGCCAAACTGTCTGCTTCAACAGCAATATCCATCGAATGATTGTCTTCGTCGACAATGATAGAGGCAACATCAGCTGGCGCCATGGCATTGATCACATATTGCGCTGGATTATCATCCCACAACACGATATCAACACGCTCGCCGCCTAGCTCGTTTGATACGGCTTGCACTCGAGCACCACGCATACCAACACAAGCACCAATTGGATCGATACGACGGTCATTTGATTTAACGGCTATTTTAGCACGAGCACCTGGATCACGAGCAGCACCCATCACTTCAATCAATTCGTCGTAAATTTCTGGCACTTCAACCCGAAATAGTTCAATCAGCATTTCTGGCTTGCTGCGTGTTAAAAATAACTGCGCACCGCGAGCTTCTGGACGAACTGAGTACAATAATGCACGCACACGGTCACCAGGACGGAAAGATTCACGGCTGATTAAATCTTCTTTAAATAATACGCCATCAGCATTATTACCTAAATCAACAACCACGCTTTCACGGGTGCTTTTCTTAACAACACCAGTAACAATCTCACCTTCACGTTCAATAAATTGTTCAACAATTTGTGCACGTTCAGCTTCACGTACTTTTTGCACGATAACTTGTTTAGCAGTTTGTGTAGTAATACGGTCAAACGCGACAGAGTCGATTTGATCTTCGATATACTCACCTACTTGAATCTCTGGCTCTTCATAACGAGCGGCTTCGAAGGTAATTTCGCTATATGGGTTTTCCAAAGCCTCGCCATGATCGTCAACAACCATCCAACGACGGAAAGTATCGTAATGACCGGTTTTACGATCAATCGCAACGCGAACTTCAATATCGCCTTCGTATTTTTTCTTTGTTGCGGTAGCCAGTGCAATTTCTAGCGCTTCGAAAATCTTTTCGCGCGGAAGGCCTTTCTCATTGGAAACCGCTTCTGCGACTAGCAGGATCTCTTTATTCATTTGGTCTTGCCTCGTCCTTCACCTGAAACTATCAAAACTTAGCGATAATGCTGCCTTTACGGATATTATCCAAAGCAACAATCAAGTCTTTACCATCAACGGTTATGGTGAGCATTTGCCCATCAACACTATTGATGACGCCTTTTAAATTACGACTACCCGCAACAGGCATAGTCAGTTGTATTTTTGCATCCTCACCTTTATAGGCAGCATATTGCTCGGCGGTAAATAACGGTCTATCTACGCCAGGTGAAGATACTTCTAATGTGTATTCTGTAGAAATAGGGTCTTCAACATCCATAACTGCGCTAACTTGACGACTGGCTGCTGCACAATCTTCAATATTGATGCCATTCTCGTGATCAATAAAAACACGTAAAATTGAATGACGACCAGCTTGAATATATTCAATGCCCCATAGTTTAAAGCCTAATGCTTCAACAGGTACTGTTAACATTTCAACAAGCTTGGATTCTATTGTTGCCAAAAATGACCCCCAAAAAAACAAAAAAAGGGCTAATAGCCCCATTGCAACCCGCATAAAACACGGATATTTAAAAGTTCATATAACAAAAAACCCCGTAATCACGAGGTTATTTTATTATAAAACCTGTAAATTGTAATTTATTTTCTAACGAAATTAAATTACAAGGAGCTGGTTGCGGGGGCCGGACTTGAACCGACGACCTTCGGGTTATGAGCCCGACGAGCTACCAACTGCTCCACCCCGCGTCAACTGTATGCAAGTATATTGATTTACACTATATCTTGCAATAACTAATCAAACGCTATCTATCATTTGTTAGTTAAATTTGGTGCCGAGAGCGGGACTTGAACCCGCACGTCCGTTAAGACACAGCCACCTCAAGGCTGCGCGTCTACCAATTCCACCACCTCGGCGTTACCTGGTTTACTAGTCAGGAATTTTCGTTTCTGACTTTTCGGTTTGCACCGGAGCTTCATCAATGATTTGCTCTGCTGCTGGACCTAAATCTTTCCACTGATCATTTTGCTCTGTGTGATTAGCACTTAAATTACCAATCACTAAACTCAATGCAAAAAAGCCAATGGCTAATACTGCAGTACTGCGAGTCAGGAAATTACCTGAACCACTTGAGCCAAATAATGTGCCTGAAGCACCGGCTCCGAAAGATGCGCCCATGTCGGCACCCTTTCCTTGTTGGATTAATATTAAGCCGATAAGACCTAACGCTACCACCAAGTATACAACTATAAGAACTTCGTACATATAATTACGCGCTCATTGCTATGGTACATAAACTTAAAAACTCACTTGAGTTCAAACTTGCACCGCCAATCAGACCACCATCAACATCAGGCTGGGCAAATATATCTGCCGCATTGCTTGGGGTGACGCTACCACCGTAAAGAATTCTGATATTCTCACCAATAAAGGGAGAAACTTCCGAGAGGCGACTGCGAATAAACGCATGTACTTCTTGTGCCTGCTCTGGTGTAGCACTTTTACCTGTCCCTACTGCCCATAAAGGTTCGTAAGCGATAATTGCGTTATCAAAAGCCATGGTACCGTTTTTTTCAATTACTATATCAAGCTCTTCCGCAATCACCTCAAAGGTACGTCTTGCTTCACGAGCTGGTCCTGATTCACCTACACACAAAATCGGTGTCAGACCATGTTTCTGAGCAGCAGCAAACTTCTCTGCCACAATATTACTCGTCTCTCCGTACATACGGCGACGTTCGGAATGGCCGATAATCACATACCGACATCCAGAATCTTTTAGCATCTGCCCGGATATTTCGCCTGTGTATGCACCAAAATCATGTTGACTCAGATTTTGTGCACCCATTCTAACAAGTGCACCATCTAAGGTTTGCTTATTGGCTTCAAGCAGCTGCCGAACACTTTCAAGATAAATTGAAGGCGGGCATAAAACCACTTCAGCGGAATCATTTTGGAGCTTGGTAGCAAACTTCTTGAAAAGCTCTTGGGCTAATGCCGAATTACCATTCATTTTCCAGTTACCAGCGACCATAGGACGTCTGAGTGCCATTCACTGTCTCCTCTGAAAGCGGCGTGAATAATAGCGAACCACTTATCAAGTTACAAGAGCTAAAAGGGGAATATTTCATATAAACTGTCGAAGCGTCTACTTTTTGAGCGAGCAACGGCTTATCTTAATATTCAAATAATTAACATGCTGCCTTTACCGCGTCAGCAATACGATTTGCATGCGCAAGCACTTGGGGATGATCATCTCCCTCGACCATGACTCTAATTAACGGTTCAGTACCCGACTTACGTAATAATACACGTCCACGAGCACCCAATTGTTGTTCAACATCCGCTTTAGCTAACTTAACCGCTTCGCTATCGAGTGGATTAGAGCTGCCTTCAAAACGCACATTAACTAACACTTGCGGTAACATCTTCATCGATTCAGTTAATTGTTCAAGTGAAGCATTTTGACGTCGCATTGCCGCGAGGACTAAAATACCTGCAATGATACCATCACCAGTAGTACCATGATCAAGATTAAGAATATGGCCAGAGTTTTCACCGCCTATACGCCACTTATTCTTCTTCAGCATCTCCATGACATAGCGGTCACCGACCTTAGAACGAACAAAAGGAATATCAAGTGCTTGCAGCGCTAAGTCCAAACCTAAATTAGACATTACGGTGCCAACAACTCCGCCGCTTAAAATACCACGTTTTTGGGCATCTACCGCTAAAATATATAAAATCTGATCACCATCAACCACTGCGCCATGACGATTAACCATCATAATGCGATCGCCATCACCATCGAGTGCAATACCTAAATCAGCTTTTTCAACTAAAACGGTTTCACAGATTTTGGCCATTGCTGTTGCACCGACTTTATCATTGATATTGAGACCGTCAGGTTTATCTCCAATAGCAATAACATCGGCACCTAATTCACGAAAAACGTTAGGAGCAATATGGTAAGTGGCGCCATGAGCACAATCGACGACTATTTTTAATCCTTTAAGTGTTTGATCAGCTGGAAAATTACCTTTGCAGTACTCGATATAGCGCCCTGCTGCATCATCAATACGACGAGCCTTGCCCAGTAGATGCGACTCCACACAGACTAGCGGTTTTTCAAGTTCTGCTTCTATTTCTAGCTCGATTGCATCATCCAGTTTACTGCCATCAGTAGAGAAAAACTTGATACCGTTATCATAATAAGGATTGTGTGATGCACTAATCACGACACCGGCCTCGGCGCGAAAGGTACGAGTTAAATAAGCCACTGCAGGAGTAGGCATAGGGCCTAGCAGCAAAACGTTAAGTCCCGCGGCTGATAAGCCTGCCTCTAAAGCTGATTCAAACAGGTAACCTGAAATACGAGTATCCTTACCAATAATCACTTTTTGGGTGCCATTTCGAGACAATACTCGTCCAGCCGCCCAACCGAGCTTCAATGCCAATTCAGGAGTCATTTTACCCGCCCCTACTTTGCCGCGAATACCATCGGTTCCAAAAAATTTTCTTTGCTTCACAGATCCCTACTTAAGTGTTTTCACTTTACTGATAACATTATTATGTGATGCAACTATAGATTAGCCATGGTTTCTGACATCACTTTAAGCACATCGACTGTTTCTGGTACATCATGAACTCGAATAATTTGTGCACCTTGCTGAGCTGCAATTAATGCACCAGCAAGACTTCCGGCAAGGCGTTGGTCTATATCACGCGCTAACAGGTCGCCGATCATGCTTTTTCGCGACAGACCTATCAATAAAGGCAAATGAAATTCATGTAACTTTGGTAATGCCGCTAATAGACGGTAATTATGCGCTAAAGTTTTGCCAAAACCAAAACCTGGATCGAGAATTAAACGCTCGCGCTCAATTCCAGCCGCTTCACAGTAAGCGATACGTAATTCAAAAAAAGCCGCCACTTCATCAATCACATCCTCATACTCAGGTTGATCTTGCATAGTTTGCGGCTCACCTTGCATGTGCATTAAGCAAATTGGCACATCTAGCGTTGCAGCCATAGCTAAAGCACCTGGTACTTGTAACGCGCGCACATCGTTGATTAAATTAGCTCCGGCATTGACAGCTTGTTCCATCACTTCAGGTTTGCTGGTATCGATTGAAATCCATACATTGTGTGTTTTTGCTGTGTATTCGATGATAGGGATCACTCGAGCAAGTTCTTGCTCAATCGTCACTTCTGCAGCACCAGGTCGGGTTGACTCACCACCCACATCAATAATTAATGCACCTTGCTCTACCATATTATCAACATGACGACAGGCTTGTTCAAAACCAATATATTCACCGCCATCGGAAAATGAATCTGGCGTCACATTCACAATCCCCATCACTACAGGGCTTGATAAGTCTAGAGTTTTATTAGCATGAGTTAATTGAAACACGGGTATTTTCCTAGATAAGATTAAAAACAAGAAAACCCCTTTCGGGGTTTTCTTTATTTGCTAAATTGTTTATTTAGCGGGTGATTCATCCGCGTCATTGGTATCGGCTTTATTATCGACTTTAACGTCGGTTTTAGCCTCATCCACTGGCGTTTCGACTTCAGATTTAGGCGTGTTATTGCCACTATCTTTATCGTCTGATGATTCATCTTTTTGCCATTCAGCTGGCATGCGCACTTCACGGCGATTCATTAGATCATCGATTTGCAACGAGTCAATAGTTTCATATTTCATCAATGCGTCTTTCATCGCATGTAAAATATCCATATTGTCTGTCAACATCGTTTGCGCACGTTGATAGTTTTTATCGATAAACATCTTAATTTCAGAGTCAATCAATGTTGCTGTATCACCTGACATTGCCTTTGCTTTACCCATACTACGGCCTAAGAAAACTTCGTTTTCTTCTTCTGCGTAAAGTAACGGACCTAGCTTGTCAGAGAACCCCCATTGCGTAACCATATTACGAGCTATCGATGTAGCGTACTTAATATCTTGCGACGCCCCTGTAGACACTTTTTCACTTCCGTAAATAAGTTCTTCAGCTAAACGTCCACCATAGGCAACTGAAATTTGTGATTCCAATTTACGACGGCTTTGGCTAACGGCATCAGCTTCAGGTAAAAAGAAGGTCACACCTAATGCACGGCCACGCGGAATAATAGTCACTTTATGCACTGGGTCATGTTCTGGTACCAAGCAACCAATAATGGCATGTCCAGCTTCATGATAAGCGGTCATTTCTTTGTCAGATTCAGACATCACCATAGAACGGCGCTCTGCACCCATCATGATTTTATCTTTAGCACGCTCAAACTCTTCCATACCAACAACACGACGATTACCGCGAGCAGCGAATAACGCAGCTTCGTTGACAAGGTTTGCTAAGTCAGCACCAGAGAAGCCTGGCGTACCACGCGCAATGACACTGGCTTTAACATCATCTGATAAAGGTACTTTACGCATATGTACTTTAAGAATTTGTTCACGACCACGAACATCGGGCAAGCCAACGACAACTTGACGGTCAAATCGACCTGGACGCAATAACGCTGAATCAAGTACGTCTGGACGGTTAGTTGCTGCAATAACAATAACGCCTTCATTACCTTCAAAGCCGTCCATTTCAACCAAAAGCTGGTTTAATGTTTGCTCACGCTCATCGTGCCCACCACCTACACCGGCACCACGTTGGCGGCCTACGGCATCGATTTCATCAATGAAAATGATACAAGGAGCAGATTTTTTAGCTTGTTCGAACATGTCACGTACACGGGATGCACCAACACCGACAAACATTTCCACAAAGTCAGAACCCGAAATGGTAAAGAACGGCACCTTAGATTCACCGGCAATCGCCTTGGCTAATAAGGTTTTACCTGTACCAGGTTGTCCGACCATCAGCACGCCCGTAGGAATACGACCGCCTAATTTTTGGAACTTGGTTGGGTCTCGTAAATAATCAACAAGTTCTTTGACTTCTTCTTTTGCTTCATCACAACCTGCAACGTCAGCAAAAGTGGTTTTGATTTGGTCTTCGCTCATCAGTTTGGCTTTACTTTTACCAAACGACATTGCGCCCTTGCCGCCACCGCCTTGCATTTGTCGCATGAAAAATATCCATACGCCAATTAGCAGTAACATTGGGAACCATGAAATAAAGATTTGGGTTAGGAAACCTGACTCTTCAGCTTCTTGGCCTTTCATGGTGATGCCTTTACGATCAAGATCATTAATTAAATCTTGGTCATATATAGGCATGATTGTGGTGAACTTCTCGCCGGTACGTTTAGTTCCTTCAATCGTCCGTTGGTCGCTTTTTATTTCAACCGTGTTAATTTGACCATTTCGAACATTGTCCAAAAAGGCGGAATAATCCATCTTCTGCGAATTCGAAGAAGAGGGGGAATAACCCTGAAACACTGACATCAGTACAACAGCGATGACAACCCAGAGTATTAAATTTTTTGCCATGTCACTCAAATTACTAGACCTCTTAACAGTCCTGCGATTATTAACGTTAGACTACTACAACTTGTAACCAGTCGCCACTAGATAGACTTCCCGAGAGCGCGCTCTAGAGGAGTCTGGTTTTCGGGTTTTTACTACTTTGAATGCCTGCTTGACCGTTTTAATATAATCGTCAAAACCCTCCCCCTGAAAGACTTTAACAGCAAAACAGCCGTTAGGCGTCAACACTTGATGACACATATCTAGCGCTAATTCAACTAAATACATAGCTCTTGGTTGATCAACAGCACCCGAACCACTCATGTTCGGAGCCATATCTGATAGTACCACATCCACTTTATCTTGACCTACACGCTCAAGCAATGCTTCGAGTACTTTGTTTTCTCTAAAATCACCTTGAAGGAAATCAACACCAACAATTGGGTCCATAGGTAAAATATCACAAGCAATGACTTTACCTCTGTCACCAACGAGTTTAACCGCAACTTGCGACCAACCACCTGGTGCTGCACCTAAATCAACAACTGTCATACCTTGTTTTATCAAGTTATCTTTTTGTTGTATCTCCTCTAACTTGAATGCTGCTCGTGAACGTAAGCCACGTTTTTGGGCCAGTTTCACATAGTGATCATCAAAGTGTTCTTGCATCCAGCGAGTTGAGCTCGCCGTACGTTTTTTTGTTGTCATTTAAATTCCGCAACGATTCAGAGTTACATAAGCTCTATATAAGGGTAGAATACCCGTTTTTCAACAGTAACTCAGCAAAAGTTGGCACAAATGAACTTAACAACCAAACAAAAACAGCATTTAAAAGGTCTGGCTCACAGTCTAAAACCAGTGGTGCTGCTTGGTGGCAATGGCCTAACTGAAGGTGTTCTGGCTGAAATTGATAGCGCTCTTACACATCATGAATTGATTAAAGTAAAAGTAGCCTCTGCTGACAGAGAGCTCAAAAATGCCATCGTTGACGCCATTATACGTGAAACCCAGTCTGCGAAAGTGCAACTAATCGGTCATGTTTTAGTCATTTTCCGTCATTCGGTAGAAATGAAGATTGCTTTGCCTAAAGCCAAATAGTTTCACATTCTTTTATTAAAAGCCGCTGAATTCAGCGGCTTTTTTATGGGAGATGAATTATCGTTAATCAGGGGTGATCAGGTAATGGAACCTCTTGATAATGCTGCGCCTTTAAGCCTAAAAACTCAGGCAAAGTTGCGCCAATTGAAATTGAAGACCAAGTGCCGGTTAAAATACCAATAAACATCGCGATAGAAAAACCTTCCAATGGCTCCCCTCCCATAATCCACAATGCTACCACGGTTAATAAGGTGGTCCCCGATGTAATCATAGTTCTAGAGAAAGTTGTTTTAACCGCTAAATTATTAATATCCGAAGTTTTCCATTGTAACTTAGCCACTAACTGTTCGCGGATCCTATCAGCAATAATAATCGAGTCATTGAGTGAATACCCCAGAATAGCTAAAATTGCTGCCAGGATAGTTAAATTAAATTCCATTTGGCTTAACGCAAAAAAAGCCAGCACAAACACCACATCATGTACTAAAGCCAATAACGCACCTGAAGCTAAGCGCCATTCAAAACGAAAACTTAAATACCCCATAATACATAGCATAGCGATTAGCAGAGCTATGCTGCCTTGCTCTACTAACTCTTGGCCTACTTGAGGCCCAACAATGCTGCTGTTTAGCACAGTAATATCGGTATTTAATGGCGCTAAGACTTGTCGGAGTTCTGGACGAAGCTGCTCGTCGGGTATGTTGGCATAACGTAATACCCACCGTCCCGGTTCGCTGGCGGAAATAACACTCACGTCTTGTTGGTAGGCGGCGGTCATTAGTGGCTGTATTTCACTGGCCGTAATACGATGGTCAAGTTGAATTTCTGTGACCACTCCGCCAGTAAAATCTAAGCCCCAATTAAACCCCTTTACACCAATTACGCTTAGGGAGACCAGCATCAACACAATAGAAAGTATGCTTGAAATATAGCGCCATTTGGTGAGGTATTTTAGTTTACCTGTTTCTAGTGAGTTATTTATACTTGTTGAGTTCATAGTATTACACCTTAATTGCGCGGCGAGTGTCGCGGCCATAAACTAAATTGATTAATGCTCTCGAGGCAAAAATGCCGGTAAACATGCTGGTTAATAGCCCTAAGCCTAAGGTCAATGCAAAGCCTTGAATAGGGCCATTACCAATAGAGAACAGCACAACGGCGGTGATCATAGTGGTAAAATTAGCATCAAATATGGTTGAGAATGCACTATCAAATCCCACATCTATAGCGCTGGCAAAGCTGCGACCTTCAGCTAGCTTTTCTTTTATTCGCTCAAAGATAAGCACATTAGTATCAACCGCCATACCAACAGTAAGCACTAACCCCGCAATACCAGGTAAGGTTAATACTGCCCCGGGAATAAGGGCTAGTAAGCCAAATAACATCGTCATGTTGGCGATTAACGCCACATTAGCAATCCAGCCTAAACGGCGATACCAGCAGGCCATAAATAATAATGTTACTGACATACCTAATGCTAACGCTGCAAATCCGTTGACAATGTTTTCAGCACCTAAGCTTGGTCCTATTGTGCGTTCTTCTACAATCGTCACCGGTGCTGTCATGGAACCTGCTCTTAGCAATAACGCAAGCTGCTGTGCCTCTTGATGGCTGCCTGAACCGGTAATTTCAAACCGATTACCCAGTTGACTTTGTATGGTGGCAACACTAATGATTTGGGTTGTTTGTCGAGCTTTACCCGCTTCATCTCGGCTATATTCACTGTATGCGGTCGCCATAGGTTTACCTATGTTGTCGCGCGAGAAATCAGACATTAACTTACCGCCTGCAGCGTCGAGACTAATGTTGACTTTCGCCATGCCAAAATCACCAGTAGTCGCTCTAGCATCAATAATATGATCGCCTCCCAGCACTGGCTTTCTTGATACGTACACGGGTTTATCATGTTGGTCGTTAATAACCACAGCGTTTACAGAACCCGTTGGCAGTACGGGATAAAATGCTAAACTGGCCGTTGCACCAATAACGTTTTTAGCGGTGGCAGGATCTTGTACTCCAGGTAACTCAATACGGATACGATGATCACCTTGGCGTTGAACGAGCGCTTCGGTTATCCCCAGTTCCTCTATCCGGCTACGCATAATTTGCAAGTTTTGCTGCACAGTCACATTGGTCAATTTAAGTTGTTCATGTTGAGACAAACTAACTGTGAGTATTTGTTGGTGACCACTTACTTGCCATAATGGATACTGCTGTGCAATAAATTGTCTTAGCTGGGCTCGAGACGGTTCATCAGCAATCTCAATACTCAATGTAGCGCCATCACCGGAACGAACCTTAACGTTACTGATATGCTGATCAGCAGCAAATTGCTTCACGGCATCACCAAGCATAATCGCCTGGTTTTGAAACACTAAATCGAGATCTACATCCAATAAAAATTGTACTCCACCGCGTAAATCTAAACCCAGCTTTATCGGTTTAACACCTAGGTTTAATAGCCAGTGAGGTGCAGCAGGCGCTAAGGCTAATGTCACTTGAGCTTGATGCTCAAACTGCTCAGCTAAAGCCTTTTTAGCTTGGGCCTGCATATCAGGGTTATCTAGCACCACCAGTAAACTATCTTGTTGTTGCTCAATACGTTTACTCTTTATGCCTACCTGGTGTAGCGCATAATCAACTTGTTCTGCTGTTATAGATTGGCTTGGCTTTACACCAAGTTGTACAGCAGGATCTTCGCCATACCAAGATGGTAATGCGCTCATAAATAAGATGATTAATGTGGTAATTAATAACCAGTATTTCCATTGAGAATAATGATTTAGCTGTTTCGTTTTTGATTTCATAACTCTTGATCTCACTAGATCGAGGCTATTTAAGCCACGATAAAAATGCATAGCGAGTGATGAGGCGCAATTGACCTAACCCATCGACCCACAGTAAAACTCATTAGCAAAGCTAATGGCGTTTATCATCAAGGCAGAATATGGCTAACAGGTATGGGAATGGACGAAAAGTAAATTAGACTCTTTCCAGGCGGAAAGTCTTGAAGGAGCTGAAGCTGTGGATAAAACCCAGTCCAATTGCGGACTAAAGTTAATTTGATACCCTATGGTTAAACTTGGAACAGGTGGAGATATAAATTCGTAAGCCAATAAATAATTGGGCTTTAACTCATCAGACTCGTGTTGAACAATACTGATATATCGCGACGAATAAGTGGGCACATAATGAATGTCTTTAGAATTAGATTCTGCAGAGATAGAGTTGGTTGAAGAGATATTACCAACATAGCCCAGCAGTGAACTATTACCATCGATGAGAGTGTGATTTAACGCGGTAATACTATTTGCATCATGACGGTCAATTGAACGATCAATGCCTTTGACTGACGACAGGATAATATCAACGTTAGCTGAACTCATTGGTTGATCACACATACTATCATCTGAGTGTGTGTCGATATTATAAGAACAAGAATGTGCCGTAGTCGTGGTAAATGGCAACGATGCTAAAACCAACACACGGCTATTGATGAGGAAGATTGAACACAACCCCACAATTACCAGCATTAGTAGTATACGAGCCCACGGAAACGTCATAATGACCTTATTTAATCAAGCAATTCAGATACACAATCTGCATATTCTATTTTTACATCATCACAAGATGATTTTTAAACCTATATTTTAAACGTAATATTGCAAAGCATATTAGGCTTCATACGGTAAAATGTAACAGCATTGTAAACTAAATGGATGATATCCATTGCACCTTTAATGTGCAAATGAATTTTTTTACATGTTTTATCGTCATCAGCACATAGGTACTGTATTTCATGACAATAAAAAAGCACTAAACAGGATGCTATTTAGTGCTCGCTAAAGTGATGTGTTATTGATGTCGGTATTGAGTTGTGCAAAAAATTTAATGCTTAATATTTGGTCATCAGCTTTAATATAATAGATAAAACATACTGTTAAATATTAGTTATGCTCAATAACAATCCACACTTAAAGATATTTAACGGCAATGACTTCATAGTCAGTCAAACCACCTGGAGTGGTAATCGAGACTTCATCACCTTCACTTTTGCCAATTAACCCACGTGCAATCGGTGAATTAACAGAAATTAAATTTTGCTTAATATCAGCTTCATCATCACCAACAATGCGATAAGTCACTTCAGCATCAGTATCGATATTTAAAATAGTCACTGTCGTACCAAAAATCACTCGGCCAGTATTTTCTAATTTGGTAACATCAATGATTTGAGCGTTAGACAACTTACCTTCAATGTCACGAATACGCGCTTCACAAATACCCTGATCTTCACGGGCAGCGTGATATTCAGCATTTTCTTTTAAATCACCTAATTCACGAGCAGAAGCAATTGCTTCGGTAATTTTTGGGCGGCGATCGAACTTTAAAAATTCAACTTCTTTACGTAATTGATCTGCGCCAACTACCGTCATTGGGACCTTACTCATAATGTCTTTGTCTCCTTTAAAAACAAAAGCATCCCGTGCTGACGAAAGTCAACACAGTAAAAATTCAGTTGGAAGTACGCAATCGACTTAGCGTACGTATCTAGGATGCATCTTTTCGATGATGTCTGACAGCTTACCTAAGCTTTTACAGACTTGCTAGTCATCCATCATCAAAATGTCATAAAAAAGGTCGCCAAAAGGCGACCTTAGTCATTCCTTCGCAATAAAAACTAACTTTTTATGCGTTTGTGCAGTTCTTGCAAAGATGTCACCTTGATACGATCATCTGCTGAATGCGCCAAACAGGTCGCAAAGGCAGCATTTAATGTCGTCGTGTAATTCACTTTGTAGCGCAATGCTCCACGACGGATCTGGCGAGAATCTTCAATTGCTTGACGACCTTCAGTAGTGTTAACAATGTAGGTATATTCACCATTTTTAATACGATCAAGAATGTGTGGACGACCTTCATGTACTTTGTTAACTAAGCGAGGATTAATCCCTGCTTCACCTAAAATAATCGCAGTGCCGTGAGTGGCATCAATTTCATAGCCTAACTCAATCAGCTTAGAGGCTAAGTCAGCAACACGTTTTTTATCACTGTTACGAACAGATAGTAACGCACGACCTGACTTAGGCACTTCAGATGTGGCACCAAGCTGTGCTTTAGCATAGGCTTCAGCAAATGTATCACCCACGCCCATCACTTCACCCGTTGAGCGCATTTCTGGGCCTAAGAGTGGATCAACGCCTGGGAATTTATTAAACGGCAATACAACTTCTTTTACCGAGAAATAAGGTGGGATCACTTCTTTAGTAAAGTTTTGTGAAATTAAGCTTTGACCAGCCATCACACGTGCAGCAATTTTAGCTAAAGGAACGCCTGTTGCTTTAGATACAAATGGTACGGTACGGGCAGCGCGCGGGTTAACTTCAATCATGTAGATTTCGTTATCTTTTACCGCAAATTGCACGTTCATTAAGCCGATTACGCCTAACTCAAAAGCCAGTTTTGACACTTGCTCGCGCATTCTCGCCTGAACATCAGCACTTAAAGTGTAAGGTGGTAATGAACAACCTGAGTCACCAGAGTGAACGCCTGCTTGTTCAATATGCTCCATAATAGCGCCAACAACCACGGTTTCGCCGTCACATACTGCATCAATATCGACTTCAATTGCATCATCTAAGAAGTGATCGAGTAATACAGGCGATGCATTAGACACTTTAACGGCTTCATTGAAGTAACGCAGTAAATCTTGCTTGTCGTAGACGATTTCCATCGCACGACCGCCCAATACATAAGATGGACGCACCACTAACGGATAACCAATTTTTTCAGCTTCAATCACCGCACTTTCAACAGTCGTTACAGTGGCATTTTCTGGCTGCTTCATGTTTAAACGTTGAATTGCTTGTTGGAAACGTTCACGGTCTTCTGCACGGTCAATCGCATCAGGGCTAGTACCAATAATTGGCACACCTGCGGCTTCTAACTCACGCGCGAGTTTAAGCGGAGTTTGACCACCGTATTGAACAATAACGCCTTTTGGCTTTTCGATACGCACGATTTCGAGCACGTCTTCCAAGGTGACAGGTTCAAAGTATAGGCGATCAGATGTATCGTAGTCGGTTGATACGGTTTCAGGGTTACAGTTAACCATGATGGTTTCATAACCGTCTTCACGTAAGGCTAATGCAGCATGCACACAACAGTAATCAAACTCAATACCTTGACCAATACGGTTTGGACCACCGCCCAGAATCATGATCTTTTCACGGTTCGATGGGTTAGCTTCACATTCTTCTTCGTACGTTGAATACATGTACGCGGTATCGGTTGAGAATTCAGCAGCACAAGTATCGACGCGCTTATAAACTGGGTAAATTTCATGTCGATAACGTAGTTTACGAATCTCGTTTTCATTGACACCTAACACAGCAGCTAAACGCGCATCAGAGAACCCTTTACGCTTTAATTGACGTAAATAGTTTTGCTCTAAACCTGACATACCAAGCTCAGCCACTTTGGCTTCATGGGTAATCAAATCTTCAATTTGAACCAAGAACCAATGGTCGACATTCGTCAACGTGAAGATTTCGTCACGGCTTAAACCGGCACGAAATGCATCAGCTATGTACCAAATGCGGTCACAACCTGGCTCTTTAAGTTCATGACGAATACGTTGCATGGCTTCTGGTGATTGTAAATCCACCACAGAATCAAAACCGTTACGACCCACTTCAAGTCCGCGTAACGCTTTTTGCAATGACTCTTGGAAAGTACGGCCGATTGCCATGACTTCACCAACAGACTTCATTTGAGTGGTTAAACGGTCGTTTGCACCGGCAAACTTTTCAAAGTTAAAGCGCGGTATTTTAGTCACAACATAGTCGATAGCAGGTTCAAACGATGCTGGTGTTTTACCGCCAGTAATGTCGTTGCTTAGCTCGTCTAAAGTGTAACCCACAGCTAATTTAGCCGCGATTTTAGCAATCGGGAAACCGGTTGCTTTAGAGGCCAATGCTGATGAGCGAGATACCCGTGGATTCATCTCAATAATGACCATGCGGCCAGTATTAGGACAAATACCAAATTGTACGTTTGAGCCACCGGTTTCAACACCAATTTCACGCAGTACCGCTATCGAAGCGTTACGCATTAATTGATATTCTTTGTCGGTTAGCGTTTGTGCTGGAGCGACAGTGATTGAATCACCGGTGTGAACCCCCATCGCATCGAAGTTTTCGATAGTACAGACGATAATACAGTTATCGTTGCGGTCACGAACCACTTCCATTTCATATTCTTTCCAACCAATTAATGATTCATCGATCAATAATTCGTTAGTTGGCGACAAATCTAAGCCTTGAGAACAAATCTCTTCAAACTCTTCTTTGTTGTAGGCAATACCACCGCCGCTGCCACCCATGGTGAAAGACGGACGAATAATACAGGGGAAGCCCACCATATCTAATACGCCATAAGCTTCATCCATGTTATGAGCAATACCCGCACGCGGGCAGTCTAAACCAATGGATTTCATCGCTTTGTCGAAACGACTACGGTCTTCAGCTTTATCAATCGCATCTGCTGTCGCACCAATCATTTCAACATTAAACTCTTTTAGTACGCCTTTTGCTTCAAGCTGAAGTGCGCAGTTCAGTGCGGTTTGTCCACCCATAGTCGGGAGAATGGCATCTGGACGCTCTTTGGCAATAATGTTGCGTACGACTTCCCAATGAATTGGCTCGACATAGGTTGCATCGGCCATTTCTGGGTCGGTCATAATCGTTGCTGGATTAGAGTTGACCAGAATAACGCGATAGCCTTCTTCACGAAGGGCTTTACAAGCTTGCGCACCTGAATAATCAAACTCACACGCCTGACCAATAACAATTGGACCGGCACCTAGGATAAGAATACTTTTTATATCTGTACGTTTTGGCATTGCTTCTGTCTTCTCCCAGATAACTACTTGGCGTGCTGACGGTATTGTTCTATAAGCTCGATGAAATGATCGAACAGAGGCGCGGCATCGGTTGGCCCAGGGCTCGCTTCAGGGTGACCCTGGAAGCTAAATGCGGGTTTATCCGTTAGATGAATACCTTGTAATGATCCATCAAATAACGATTTATGCGTCACCTTGATATTAGCAGGTAGCGTGGTTTCATCAGCAGCAAAACCATGGTTTTGACTGGTGATCATCACGTTGCCTTTTTCAACATTGCTCACTGGGTGGTTTGCACCATGGTGACCAAATTTCATCTTTAAGGTTTTTGCGCCTGAGGCTAATGCTAATAGTTGATGGCCAAGACAAATACCAAAAACAGGGATTTCTGTTTTCAAAATTTGCTGGATGGCGGTAATCGCGTAATCACATGGCTCAGGGTCGCCAGGACCATTTGACAGAAATACTCCATCAGGATTCATCGCAAGTACGTCTGCAGCAGAAGTTTGCGCAGGTACCACGGTGACATCACAACCACGGTCAACCAACATACGTAAAATATTACGTTTTACACCGTAATCGTAGGCAACAATTTTATATTTGAGTTCAGCTTCTGGTGTTTCAGACGGTAAACCACCGACTAATTTCCAGCTACCATTGCGCCATGTATAGGCTTTATCGGTAGTCACTTCTTTAGCTAAATCCATACCTTTTAAGCCTGGAAATGCTTTTGCAGCTGCAAGTGCCTTCGCTTCATCTAGGTTGCCGACCATAATGCAACCGGCTTGAGCGCCTTTTTCACGCAAAATACGAGTTAGTTTGCGAGTATCAATATCAGCGATACCAACAACATTATTTGCTTTTAAATAATCGCTTAATGATTGTTGGTTACGAAAATTACTCGCCATAAGCGGTAAGTCACGAATGATTAAGCCACATGCATGAACCGAATCCGATTCAGTGTCTTCATCATTAGTACCTGTGTTACCGATGTGAGGATAGGTTAATGTTACTATTTGGCGTGAATATGAAGGATCCGTAAGAATCTCTTGATAACCTGTCATTGAAGTATTAAATACCACTTCACCAACAGAGATACCGGTAGCACCAATTGCGGTACCAGAGAATACGGTTCCATCTTCGAGTACGAGTAAGGCAGACTGTGTCAACGCGACCTCCAGAAAAGAGCCAAGCCACTTAAATTATGTGTTTTTTATTTTGCACTAAAAATACCAATTTCCGTTAAATTACGAAATTTTGGCAAATTCTAGCGATTGTATAAGAAATTCGTTTTTACGTCTATATTTTGCAGGATTGTTTTCAAAAAAAAACACCAACGAATGGTGTTTTTAGTCGCTAATTCAACCCTAGTACTTGCTGCATGTCGTATAGACCAGCATTTTGATCTGAGAGCCAAAAAGCCGCTCTCATAGCCCCATTCGCAAAGGTCATTCTGCTCGATGCTTTGTGGGTTATTTCTAACCGCTCGCCTATGTCAGCAAACATAGCGGTATGTTCACCAACAATATCACCAGCGCGAACAGTAGCAAAACCTATGGTATTACGGTCGCGTTCACCAGTAATACCTTCACGTCCAAATACCGCACATTGGTCTAAATCACGGCCTAATGTTTGAGCAATAATCTCACCCATTTTGAGCGCGGTGCCTGACGGTGCATCTTTTTTATGACGATGATGAGCTTCGATTATTTCGATATCGGTATAATCACCCATCACTTCAGTGGCAAGTGCAAGTAACTTCCACATCACATTGACACCAACAGACATATTAGGTGCTAACACCACAGGTACTTGTTCTGAATAGGCACCAATGAGCTCTTTTTGAGCATGATTGAACCCAGTTGTACCGATGACAATGGCTTTGTGATTTTTAGCACACCAATCAAGATGAATGATTGAAGACTCTGGTGAGGTAAAATCAATCAGAACGTCAAAATCATTCACTACGTTATCTAGTGAATCGGTAATAACAACGTCCATTGCACCAACACCAGCAAGCACACCGGCATCAATACCGACTAAACTAGAGCCTGTACGATCTATCGCTGCGCCAAGTACGATGACTTGTTGCTGTCTAGCAGATTCAATCAGTGTACGGCCCATACGGCCACTGGCACCAACTACAGCAATTCTCACTTTTGCAGTCATTTATTTCTCCCAGTGTTAACTAAAGATAAACCTAAAAACAGCATATACAAAAACGCCTAAGTTAACTTAGGCGTTTTTAATAACTAGATAATTTCTAACAATTCAACTTCGAAGACCAAAGCTGAATAAGGCGGGATTGAAGCACCCGCGCCACGCTCACCATAAGCCAAGTGATGCGGGACATATAATTTAAGCTTAGTGCCAACAGGCATTAGCTGTAATGCCTCAGTCCAACCAGCTATCACACCTGATACCGGGAACTCAGCAGGCTGACCACGAGCAACAGAGCTGTCGAAAACATCACCACTGATAAATGTACCATGGTAGTGAGTACGTACAGTTGAATCATAGGTAGGCTTTTCGCCGTCACCTTGAACAAGTACTTCGTATTGAAGACCAGACTCAGTAATCGTAATACCGTCACGCTTAGCGTTTTCAGCTAAGAATGTTTCGCCTTCAGCAGCAGCGGCTTCAGCAGCAGCTTCTTGAGCTTCTTGTAAACGACGACTAATTTCAGTAAATGCAACTTGAAGCTCTTCCATTGATACTGCGCTTTCTTTACCGGCAAATGCATCAGCAAGACCAGCTTGAACAGCCGGGATATCAATACCTTCAAAAGAGTTTGCCGCTAGCTGCTCGCCCATTTGACGACCTACACCGTAGCTAGCATGCTGTTCCATAGTGCTGAACAAATCTGACATAATAATTTTCTCTCAATAAACATAAAAAATTCGCACCAGAGTTTATCACAATAAACTCCGTCAATGTTGGCAAAAAACGCTATTTAACTTGAGCAATTTTACACTCAGTCAAAGACTGTTTTCTTGCCTGTGTATAAAGCAGCATCACTTGATTTTGCGCCGCTTGTAAGTCTTCAATTCGATGACTGTGTGACGGATGAGTCGACAACAGCTCAGGCCCTTGTGCACCTCCAGCCTTGGCCATATTTTGCCACAAAGCAATGCTTTGCGCCGGATTAAATCCCGCTTTAGCCATTAGCTCTAAACCTACAATATCAGCTTCAGACTCTTGACTGCGGCCAAAGGGTAAAATAATGCCGACTTTTGCCCCTAAGCCAAGTCCGGCCATGTACAGATCTTTATTAGCAATTCCAGATGCGCCTATCGCTGCATCGGCGGCTTGCATACCCAAACCAGTAAGCTGGGCGCGAGATACTTGCTCATTTCCATGTTGCGCTAACACATGTGCCACTTCGTGCCCCATCACAGTAGCAAGTTGATCTTGATTAACGGCGACCTTCAATAAACCGGTATAGACACCAATATGACCGCCCGGCAATGCAAAAGCATTAACCTGGTCTGAATCAAATACCACTACGTCCCATTGTTGGGACTGATCAGGTAATACTGCTGTGATACGTTTAGCAATACAATTGACATAGTCAGTTTGGGCTTTATTTTGACTTATTTTTTCACTTTGTTTCATTGCCTCAAACGACTGACCACCCATTTGCTGCATCTGTGTATCAGAAAACAATAAGGTCTGCCCTCGCCCCGTGGGCGATTGACTATTGACACAGCCCACTAATAAAGCAGCAACAAATAGGGTTAGTGCGAGAGGTTTCATGTTGTCATCCCTTAAACATTATTGAATCAAGAAGCTAATCCAGCATTAGCTTATTTTATACCAGTCTTTAGCGCGAATACATCACTTACAATATCAAACATCAGCTCGCATTAACGGGTCGGTTTGCGTTTGGTAAAATCACTAATACTGCGTTTGTTAGCTGTACGACGATTAGCTTGTTTATCGCGAGGCGCTCGCTTACTGGCTTCGCTCGTTGGCTTATCTGTTACGGCAAAACCAGCGAGTTCAGTTAACGGTAACGCTTGCCTTGTTAACAGCCTAATAGCATCCAAGCTTAATAACTCAGCATGACTCACTAATGACAAGGCAACACCACTTAATCCTGCCCGAGCAGTTCGTCCTATACGATGTACATATACAGCGGCCTGGCTAGGTAAATCAACATTTATGACCACAGGTAGAGCGTCAATATGGATACCACGAGATAATACATCGGTAGCCACTAGTACTGTTAACTGTTGATTTTTAAACTGCTCCAAAGTATGGCTTCGTACAGCTTGTTCTTTATCACCATGAAGTGCCGCGGCATTAATACCCGCTTTGACTAATTTTTTACATAATGAATCGACATCATCTTTAGCATTAACAAATACCAACACCTGTGACCATTGGTGCAAAGTAATTAAGTGGATCAGTGCTTTTGCTTTACTGCCTTTATTTACATGATATAAGGTTTGAGCGATATCAGCCACAGCACTATTGATCACATGCGCCTGAATACGCACATGTGCTGTCGTCAAAACTTGCTCGGCTAATGTGGTTAATGGCTCAGGCAATGTGGCCGAAAACAATAAACGCTGCCCAGTTGGCATCATTGCGATTAGCGCATTAATGTCGCCAATAAAACCCATGTCCAATAATCTATCTGCTTCATCAAGTACTAAGCTTTGCAGATGTTCAAACTGAATAACACCTTGCTGCGCTAACGCTAATAAGCGCCCTGGGGTCGCAACAATAAGGTTAGCAGGTTGTGTCAATCGCTCTACTTGCAATTCAATTGCTTGGCCGCCGCATAGCATATCAACGCGTAAATTTAATGCTTGCGCTAACGGGGCTAAATCTTGCATCACTTGTGAAGCTAATTCTCGAGTTGGCACTATGACCACCGCAGAAAGACCAACCTCTGGAGACAGACTCAAGCGCTGTAAAAGTGGTAAACCATAAGCATAGGTTTTACCGCTACCGGTTTGCGCCAATGCCAAGACATCTTGCCCAGTCAATATTGCAGGGATCGCTAATTGCTGAACGCGACTAGGCTCAGTCACTGCTGGCGGTAATGCGGTTAATAATGTTGGATTGAGCTGGAATACAGAAAATGACATACATAACGCCTAATGGTAGAAAAAACAGCTAAATAAGTTGCTAAAAAATTGTATCGTTAAAAATGTGTTCGCCATGAACTAGACAGACATTGACGTCATCTGCAGAGCTATAACATGTCACCTTTTAGTACCTGATTATACCAGTCAATAAAAAAGGCTGTTTACCTAAAGTAAACAGCCTTTCATGATAGTCACGTTTAATGGAACGATACTAACTGTTTAAGTCTTGAAAAAACTTTTTTACGCCATCAAAAAAACCTTCCGCTTTAGGGCTGTGCTTTTTTGACTCGCCAGTTAAGGTCGCTTCAAACTCACGCAATAACTCTTTTTGTTTGTCATTCAAGTTAACCGGCGTTTCCATGACCACTTTACACAACAAGTCACCAACGGCATGGCTACGAACCGACTTAACCCCTTTACCACGCAAGCGGAACATACGCCCAGTTTGGGTTTCTGTTGGGATTTTAAGGCTAACTTTACCGTCTAATGTCGGTACTTCAATCTCGCCGCCTAATGCCGCTTTACTAAATGAAATAGGCACTTCACAGTATAAGTTATTGGCATCACGAGTAAAGATGGCATGTTCACGCACACTAACCTGCACATATAAATCGCCAGGAGGTGCACCAAACTCGCCCGCTTCACCTTCACCGGTTAAACGAATACGATCGCCTGTATCAACACCGGCTGGAATTTTAACTGACAGAGTTTTGCTTTTCTCGACTCGGCCTTCGCCATGACATTTGCCACAAGGATCTTTAATAATTTTACCGCGACCATGACAAGTAGGACACGCTTGCTGAACAGCAAAGAAACCTTGGCGCATTTGCACTTGGCCTTGACCATGACAAGTGCCACATGTGGTTGCAGAGGTGCCTTTTTTAGCGCCACTACCATCACACAAATCACATGCAGCGAGTGTCGGAATGCGTAATTCTTTGGTTAAACCACGGACAGCTTCTTCTAAAGATAATTCAAGGTTGTAGCGTAAGTCACTACCACGTGCAGCCTGACGTTGACCACCGCGGCGACCGCCACCAAAAATATCACCAAAAACATCACCAAAGATATCGCCAAAATCACCTTGGCCACCGCCGTGTCCACCACGATTAGGATCGACGCCAGCATGACCAAATTGATCATATGCAGCTTTCTTGTCGCTGTCGGTTAAAATTTCGTACGCTTCTTTAATTTCTTTAAAGCTGGCTTCTGCGGCTTTATCACCCGGATTACGATCTGGGTGAAATTTCATCGCTAAGCGTTTGTACGCTTTTTTAATTTCGCGTTCACTGGTGTCACGTCCAACACCGAGAACTTCGTAATAATCACGCTTTGACATAGTGTTCTGTTTCTCGAAGGTGTGAGTAAGTTGTTAAACTTAATTTATACAAACGGGCGTGTGAGGATAGCCTCAACGCCCGCTTTTAAAGTAACTAACTGAAATGGTTAATTACTTTTTGTCGTCTTTAACTTCTTCGAACTCAGCATCAACAACATCATCAGCAGGCTTAGATTGGCCAGCATCTTGTGCTTGGCCTTCAGCTTCGCCTTGCGCTTTAGCTTGAGCAATTTCCATTAACTTAGCAGACGCTTCGATAAGAGCTTGAGTTGCAGTGTCCATTGCTTCTTTGTCTTTGCCTTTAATAGCCGTTTCTAAAGTTGCAATTGCCGCTTCAATCTTTTCTTTTTCATCGCTTGCTAAAGCATCACCAGCTTCTTCAACTTGTTTTCTAGTTGAATGAGCTAAACCATCTGCTTGATTACGCGCTTTAACTAACTCTTCAAATTTCGCATCTTCGTCAGCATGAGCTTCGGCATCACGTACCATTTGCTCTACTTCTTCATCAGACAAACCAGAAGAGGCTTTAATGGTAATGTTTTGTTTCTTACCTGTTTTCTTGTCTGTTGCAGACACATGTAAGATACCATCAGCATCGATGTCGAACATCACTTCAACTTGTGGCTGGCCACGTGGTGCAGGCTCAATACCTTCAAGGTTAAATTGACCTAAAGACTTGTTTGCACTCGCTTGCTTACGCTCACCTTGAAGTACGTGAATTGTCACGGCACTTTGGTTGTCGTCAGCGGTTGAGAATACTTGCTGAGCTTTAGTCGGGATAGTGGTGTTTTTATCGATAAGCTTAGTCATCACACTGCCCATGGTTTCAATACCAAGAGACAATGGTGTAACGTCAAGTAGCAATACGTCTTTCACTTCACCTGAAAGTACGCCAGCTTGAATCGCCGCGCCAACTGCAACCGCTTCATCAGGGTTGACGTCTTTACGTGGCTCTTTGCCGAAGAAGTTAGTTACCGCTTCTTGTACTTTAGGCATACGAGTTTGACCACCAACAAGAATCACTTCATTGATGTCTGATACTTTTAAATCAGCGTCAGCTAGGGCAACTTTTAACGGCTCTAAAGTACGTTGAATTAAGTCTTCAACTAATGACTCTAATTTAGAGCGAGTAATTTTAACCACTAAATGTTTAGGACCTGATGCATCTGCAGTGATGTAAGGCAAGTTAACTTCAGTGTGGTTAGTGCTTGAAAGCTCGATTTTTGCTTTTTCAGCAGCTTCTTTCAAACGTTGCATCGCTAGAGGATCTCTACGAAGATCTAAGCCTTGGTCTTTCTTAAATTCGTCAGCTAAATAGTTGATTAAGCGGTTATCGAAATCGACAGTAATGATGGTGACCAAACATTTGAAGTGTTAGCAACCAATGGTGACACTCATTTAGGTGGTGAAGATTTCGATAACC
>NZ_JACJER010000250.1:0-1974 GCF_014164185.1 Shewanella sp. SG44-6
ATAATCGGGTAGCCAGAGGTATCTAGCCTCCAGCCCCCACACCACCCTGCATGCGGCTCCGCACAGGGCGGTTCATTTAGAACACCTAACTAGCTTTCTGGTTAGGATATTGAACTGCGATCCATCCGTCTCTCAATGAATATAATCCTGCTTTCTTCAGATATTCATTACTCAGCGCTTGCTGTATTCCAGGTGTTTTAGAGCTACGCCAAGGGCCTTTACTTGTGATACCACAAGCAACAGCGGCTTGGATCCTGACGCCACGCTTAAGTAAATTCTGTACCTTGGTCCGTGGTTTTCGCCACTGACGCCAGTAGCACATACGTACGCGACGACGAATCCAATGGTCTAAATCCATACACCCTTGATAAGCGTTGGCTATGCCAAAGTAGTTGATCCAGCCTTGCATGTATTGCCGCACTTTAAACAGCTGATAACTCATACTCACGCCCCAGTTTCGGTTCGTTAATCGTCTCATCTTTTGTTTGAAAATGTGCAATGTTTTAGCATGCCACTGGATCTTCCCGCGGTTAAATGTAAACCCAAGAAACTTGCTTTGACCTACCTTAACCACTTGGCTTTTCTGTTCATTAACGGCCAGTTTTAGCTTAGTGGCCAGATATTGAGTAATGCTCTTGAGTACCCGCTCTCCTGCTCGAATAGACTTTACCAAAATGATGAAGTCGTCCGCGTAGCGGGCGAATTTATGCCCTCGGCTTTCCAGCTCTTTATCCAGACTATCCAACATAATGTTAGAGAGTAATGGCGAGAGTGGGCCGCCTTGAGGCACGCCTTCAAAGCTTGCTTCAAATTGGCCATTGACCATCACACCAGCTCGAAGGTATTTACCAATAAGCGCCAACAGACGCTTATCCTGCACCTTGCTTCTAAGTTGAGTCATCAAGAGATCATGATTAACTCGGTCAAAGAACTTAGACAGATCAACATCGACGGCAAATTTGCATTTTTGTTTGATGATATCCCTTACTTGCAGTACCGCTTGTTTGGCATTTCTGTTCGGCCTAAAGCCAAAGCTGTTGGTCGAGAAGAATGGGTCAAACAGTGGCGTGAGTATTTGAGCAATGGCTTGCTGTATCACACGGTCAATGACGTTAGGGATCCCCAATTTGCGTTTACCGCCATCGGGTTTGTCGATCTCTACGCGCCTGACCGCTGAGGGTTGGTATTCACCTCGCTCTAATTGAGATTTACACTGTTGCCAGCCGCCTTGTTGCATCCAGAGCGGGAAGGCTTCGATGGTCATGCCATCGATGCCCGCCGCACCTTTATTGGCTTTAACTTGACGCCAAGCTCGGTGTAGATTTTCAGGTTCGAGCAGTTGTTGAAATAGATCGCGGTTGAAGGCCGGTTGCATATCAATACGCTGCCGATAGTAATCGTCTGGCGACGTAGTGGGTATCGACAAGTTTGACAAGACTCCTCCTTCTTCTTCTAAATGTTCAGGCCTTCACCATGTCCCAACCATTACGCTGGGCGTTGGGCTACTATGCCGTCTGCTGACTTCTGCTTAATCACATGCCAAGTTACCCCGTCATGCGCTATCGGTTTCCATCTAGTTCGCTCTTTTCAGTCGATGATGCTGAAAAGCCAAGGCACTTATAAACCAGAGCCTTACTGGTTAATGACCGATCGCGTGTTAAGCAGATCTCCCCAGATAAGAACATGAACTTTCTTTGCACTGCTGCATCATTTACGGTAGCCATTAGATCACGTGGTTTCGTTGTCTTGTGCCAACTCACCTCTAGCCTACGCCTCATATGATGTTCTTGTTCATCAGCTCGCAAATTTGCTAGCGGCTTCCTCCGGACCAAACCTCGCGATTAAGCCCTTGCCATTCACTAGTAGTTAACGTTTAATAACAGTATGTTATTCTCTAATTAATAAGAGTAACGGTGACCTTCCTACAGAGGACTTTCACCTCATTAGTTCATGCCCATGCTGGGCGTACACAAG
>NZ_JACJER010000251.1:0-1964 GCF_014164185.1 Shewanella sp. SG44-6
ACGATGATTTGACAGCTAAATGACAGACGAAGTAGATGAATTTGTTGATTGATTTTAATTTGACTGCAAAAGCAGTCAAATAAGTTAGGCTCGCCTATTGACTGGCGGGAGGCTCATATGTGTTAGAGCTCGATGAACACTTCGTCATCGATTTTTCCTTCAGGTCGATATATTGCAAAATTACCAGATAAATTAACAATTAACCAGCCGCCTTCCCATGGTGCTTTGCCGTAAAGTTCACTAATACTAGTTTCTTTTTCACTTGAAATACCATTTGAGCAATAGAGAAAACCTAACTCATTTGATGAATTAATATCGATGGAATTCCTGAAATAAGATTTATCCAGCAATTTATAAAATTCATGGTCTAGAGTACGAGCAAATTTAACATGGTTCTTGGAATTTGAAAGAAAACCTAAAACACGATCACGTTTAGGTTTTAGTATTGCATTACCAATAAATTTGCGTAATCCATCGCTGATTATCACGTCAATCCCTCAAGAGCTCTAACGCTTTGCATATGAGGATTTTAGGAGCGCTTTTTCAGCGAGTAAAATTCCCACCATGATGCACTTGTTAGCTAGCATTACGCTGCCCCCAATTAATGACTAAAACATAGAGACTGTAAAAGTAACTTAATGGCCAAATAAAGGCGATAATTATGCTTAAAAATTTACTCTTGTTTTTGAAGCAATGAATGATTGAACAGACCCACAAATAGAACAGTGAAAACAATGAAATCATAAGAAGTAGCATTTCCCAGATGTACATTTCCTCACCATCTAAACTCAAATCTGCTACACGGATATCTCCAAGATAACTTAATAATATAAAGTACCCAAACATAGACATACTAAGCATCATAAGTAGAAATAGTGATTTGGGATTTACGAAAAATTTCATCATGCTCGCTAACGCAAAGCTAAGCGGCGTGCGTTAGCACGTCCTTGCTTGAGCGCCTTGTTATAGCGTTTTATTCCCATGAAACGCCGCACTTTATTTCTGGATACTCATTCATAAGATCTTCAAAACATTTATGTAGCTGAATATATGAAGCTGGGAGATTAGCCTTAAAAGAATCAGTACCTGTGAATTTTATTTGAGCAGGTAGCTCAACCAAGCCAGTAATTGAATCCCAAAAGGCATCCCAGTTTTTTCCGTAGAAATTTGGAAAGCCCAGCCTTGCAGCAAGCTGCTCATGCAGAACCGTTTCATTTTGAATGTTACTTAAATCGATTCGCATATTTTTACGCTATAACGCCGCAATAAAAGGCGAGCGTTAGCGAGTCCAGCCCACGTTTTTTGTGGGCGATTTTTCATTGCCTTGTTATACGATTGCAAGCGCTTCATCTTGAACAGTTACCTCGCACCCTTTTTCAGTTGGCAGGAGATTTGACTTGTCTGGCCAAAACATTACCAGCGCCCTAAATTCCTTTCCGTAATAGTCCACGGCAGTGCCTAGGTATTCTTTGTAAGCGGAACTGATAATGGGCTTGAACATCACCTCAAAATCTCCGCCGATTATATTGCCAAGTTTTTTATTAGGCTCCATTTTCACGCCAGACTTTATGTCTTCGAGGATGTCCGCGATTATCGCGTGAGCCGAATCTTTTTTAAGCCCAAAGATAACTATTTCTGGGTGATCGAATGTTTCTTCTAAACCGACTGAGTACGAGAAATCTTCATGCTCGCCGTTTGGATCGAATACAAAGAGAAAATGCCACCCGTACTCTTCGATATTCTTCTTTATTTCATTCTTGCTCATACTCGACTCGTATAACGCCCCAAGCAGGGGATTTTATGAGTGTTTTTCAGCGAGTAAAATTCCCGCTGACTTGGCTTGTGTACGCCCAGCATGGGCATGAACTAATGAGGTGAAAGTCCTCTGTAGGAAGGTCACCGTTACTCTTATTAATTAGAGAATAACATACTGTTATTAAACGTTAACTACTAGTGAATGGCAA
>NZ_JACJER010000252.1:0-1948 GCF_014164185.1 Shewanella sp. SG44-6
GCTTTCCATTTTGGTGTTAGTTTTTCATCTTTATAAAACTTTTTTATAAAGCCAAAATCTTCTTCAGGGACATTATTTTCAATTAGCTCTGATTTCATTCCTAACTTTAAAGTTAAACCTTTTGGAATTTTTTCATTCGTAAGTTTTACAGAGTCTACTTGAAGCCCATAACCTCTTTTATATTTATAAACAACACTACAAAAATTATTGTCAGTTTCCATCGCTACACAAAACGATTTTTTCGTATGCTGTGGGACTTTAGAGATAACTTGTGAAGAGTCCGTTAACTTTGCGTTTTCACCATACAGCTCTAATGATCCTGAATCATAATGATTTTCAATTGTTTGCTTCAAAATCAAAAAAGGCTGCATGAAACTAGATTTACCTGAACTATTAGCCCCAGACAAAACAGTCAGCCCATCAAATGTTAAAGTTTGTTTAGAGGCTATTGACTTATATCCCTCTACCGATAATTTCATAATAAATCCTTTTGAATTGAAAACGGCCTAACAGCTTATTGAACGGCTCGACCGATAAAGCGCCCGTTTAAGTTACTGATGTTTATAACCTTACATTTACTATGTCGTTGAAGTAAAGCAATTTAATGACTCTTACACTCAAATAAAAAACGTAAATTGCATGATAAAAGTGCCAACATCAAAATAAAGCAATAAACCGAACAATATCAGCATATTAGAGCAGGACATTACAACCATCAAACGGTTAGCTTTATAAAATGGCTGAAGGGTTATCGTTAACTCACTTAACTGATAACTCATAAGTAAAATTGACAAATGCGCCTAAGTGGGGCGATACTAATCGGGCATTGGCAAAATCCAATGCCGGGATTCGAACCCCGCTTAATTCAAGGCGCAATTGTCGCCAGCCCTTAGAGCTGGTTTTTTATTGCGTGACTCGGCGCACCACTACTATGGTGGGCTGGGTGAGGCAGCCATTTGGCTGGCCGCTTCCTTGATGCGGTAGTTCGAACCTCATTCAGCTCATCACCCAATGATTCGAACCGTTTGGTGATGATTACTCTCGATATCAAGGAGTGTCACCCATGAACTTACAACAGTCTAAAAACTACCCTGCGCAATTGGTCTTTATTAACGGCCAACAAACCATTACCAATTAACTGATCGTTGCCGACTACTTTGGCAAAAAACACTGTGATGTTTTGCGTAAAATTGACCGTATTCTAGTCGATGCCCCAAGTGAATTTACGTCAACGCATTTTTGCGTCAACGTGCAAAATCAACAGGTTGGCACCAGTCAGCGTGATTTGAAGTGTTACCACCTGACCAAAGACGGTTTTATGTTTTTAGTGATGGGCTTTACCGGTGCCAAAGCTGCCGAACTCAAGATCAACTTCATTAATGCCTTTAACGAAGCCCAAAAACGACTTAGCCGCACTACACACCCGTTTGAGCGTCAGCGCATGATGTTTACATGGGAAGGCGGCAAAATAGTGAGCTCGCAACCGATACATGATGACCAGTTTGTCACCAGCCGCGATAAATTAGTGCAGTACATGCGCGAACCCCGCTTTTTATCTCTTGAGCAATTGCTAGAAATCAGCGAAGCCGCAAACCAACAAATTGCGACAATAGCAAGATTGGCAGAGAAACAAGCCCGTTTACGCTAAAAAACATAGTTAAACGCCCATAAAAATGGCTACATCAAGTAGCCATTTTTTGTTTGTAGGTAATTAGCGTGGGGGTAATATTTGGGTACCAACGCTGCCATAAGCGGCAAAAAAAGTTGACTATACTTGAGAAGAACGAACAAAAGCCAACTGTTTTTTGTCCGACTTAATGGCTTTGATACTCATTGAGCCTCCTCCCTAGCAAGCCGCATCAGCGGTATGCTTAAGGTGACTAAACCAACAGGAGAAAGCTCAATGAGATTTTATAATAACTCACATCCATACTACTGTGGTATCGAT
>NZ_JACJER010000253.1:0-1937 GCF_014164185.1 Shewanella sp. SG44-6
GCTTTTTAAATTTCATAATAAAATTTCCTTATTGTCATTATTTAATGAAAATAAGGAAATTTTATTATGAAATTTAAAAAGCTACTCTATTGTATGGCCGCCGCTTATTTATCTACAACTGCATTTTCAATTGTTTTAGCCAGTGACGCACAAGCTTTATCGCCTCATGATGAAGGTGGAGTGCTAACTGAAGATTTAGCCTCAAAAGGCAAAATAAAAAGACTGCCTAATGGTGATTTAGTCAGTGCATATGCTTATGGTAATAGTCAGAATAAGACGGTTTATGACCTGAAGGCGCAAAAAGAGCGCCCTGCTCAGGATATTTTTATTCGGGTATCAAAAGATGATGGTGCGACTTGGAGTGAGCAAGTTAATATTTCTGATACGGCACGTAGAACATCGAAACAAAGCTACTGGGAAACGGATGTTAATGGAGATGTTTCTCTCGGTGATTTTTATGGCGATTCAGGGAAACCAAACATTTTTGCTGCTGGTGGTTATGTTGCTGTTACATGGGATGATAAATATTGTCCTGCAGTAGATGTCGATGTGACTAACCTTGATGATGATATCCCTGATTATAATTACCATCAAGGCGCTGCTACCTATCTTGATCGTGAAGGAAGGCAACTACCTTTTAGTTGTACTTACATTGCCTATACTAAAAATCCTAGTGCTGTAGATGCTGATAATAATCCCACTGGAGGTACGTGGAAGCGTGAACAATTAAGCTTTGGTGAACGTGATGCCAAACAAAATACACCGCGTGCAACCAGTTATAGTGATGGTACAAAAGTCGCGTGGAATGTTGTTTGGCAGGAAGACCCAGAAGGTTTAAAAACGGGCACAGCAGATGGCCCAGGAGATGGTGCCAGTGGTGCTAATGTCAATAAAGGTACTGATATTTGGTATGCCTATATTGAAGATATGAAGGCGCCCGCACTTGCCGATATTTCGTTTGCTGCAAATGTTTCTCGTGTTACCAATAACTTCAAAAAATTCAAAAAACGTGAAGGTGATGATGTCGTTGTAGAATTAACGGGTTATCTTGATCCTATTTGTGCTGCCACACCTGATTGTTTAGACACTCAACCATTATTGGTAGAAACAGGTAAAGAAGGCGCATCACGCGCAAACTTAGGTATGATGCAAGTGCCCGGACAGAAACCAGTCACTATTATTGCTTATGAAGAAACCAAGGGCGGTGGTGAAGGTGTCGATTTTGGTAAAGTTATACGTTATCACCGTTTTACTTTCGACAATCCACCAGCAAGTTATATTAATGTCGCATTTAGTTCCGGTTTGCAAAAAGGTGGCAGCTCAACAGGTGATGCTAAAAACCAGAATCAGCCGGGTGCTAAGGGCAATTTCACTAATAGTGACACTATTAATACCAGTTCTGATCCACAAAGTGAATATCCAGACACAGAGAGTGTTGTTAGCGATGTTTACCAGTCACCAGATTGGGAAGACCCATCTCGTATTGGTTGTGTGATTAGTAATCCAGCAGAAAATGCTCGACGAGTACGTTTCTTCGGTAATCAGGCCGCTGGTATGGATGAGAGTATTAATCAAAGCGGTACCAAGTTCATGTTTTTCTGGAAAGAGGGCGCGTATGACCAAGGTGGCCCTTCTGACATCGTAGGTCGTATTGGTAAGGTCGGTACAGAAGCGGTGAATACAGGCTTGACTCCAGTTGATTTAATACCCGCTGTAGATACCAATTTTACTACGTTTACCCGTTATGTACTGACATCTACAGGTTCAGTGGTTTATCCCGATGGAGTCGGCGGCTATGTAGATGGTTTGGGTAATACCGTCGTTGTTGCAGAAGGGGATGCAGTATTAGATGTAACCTATGAGGAAGCGGGTGGCTGTAATTATTATTTAACTGATGATGATCGAGATCATGTCCCCCCAATCACACTATCTGATCG
>NZ_JACJER010000254.1:0-1905 GCF_014164185.1 Shewanella sp. SG44-6
TCGGGTAAACCCCAATGTAATTTAAGTGTTTGACCTAACCACAAAGGACAGGTTTCTCCCGCAGCATTATCACAAACAGTGATCACTAAGTCAGGAGTGAAATCCGCCATCATATCCCAGCTTTTGCTGCAGAGCCCTTCAGTAACATAGCCTCTGTGTGCTAGTTGCAATAGAGTTTGAGGATGAACGACCCCGGCAGGTTCACTACCGGCACTCGCAAATTGCCATTGAGCAATAGTAGTGAAAGCTTGCTTACCGACGAGATCTCGACCTATAGCTTCAGCTAGGATGCTGCGACAGGCATTATGGGTACATAGAAAGAGCACTTTTATAGCTGGTGCCATATCAACCTCTAGCAATTTAACATATGAAATTTCATATATTTTAGATTAAAGTTTTTATTTATTTGTTACGAACAATCTTTAACAACAGGCTCTAGTGCGCTCGGGGCGACCACCCATCTTGCACAGATTACGCATATTTTCTTCAAGGAATACCGGATTTTGGCTGGTAACCTCACTCAACACTGACTTTCCCCATTCGGGTAAATCATTACTGATACTATAGAAAATCCATTGCCCCTGGCGGCGATCGACTAATAATCCGCACTTACGTAATTGGGCTAAATGCCGCGAAATCTTGGGCTGAATTTCCTGCAAGGCTTCGGTCAATTCACAAACACAAAGCTCACCCTCGTGCTGGATCAACATCAAACAGCGCAAGCGAGTTTCATCGGCTAAACATTTAAAAAATTGCGTAGGATTAATCATTGATGTCCTTCGACTGTACTAATACAAACATTTTAATCCTTTCGTTCAACTCTCTAAAGGTTTGTTCAAATCCACGGATGCCCGATTCGATTTTGGGATCGGGATAATCCCAAGCAATAATCTTATCTGCCAAGGGGAAACTCTGACACTCTTGCGTTGATTTTTCACAGAGACTGATCACAAAGTGAAAGGATTGCCCACTAAACTCACTGACAGACTTCGAACGTAACTCACTCGTATTCAAATTATTTTTCTGCAAAAGCGCAAGAGTTCGCTCATCGATGGGCTCAGGCTGCGTCCCCGCACTAAACACATCAAACTGCTCTTGGGCTTGGTGTCTTAATAAGGCCTCAGCGAGTTGTGAACGCGCAGAATTACCAACACAGAGAAAAAGTACACGTTTTTTCATGGGAATGATTTCTTAGTTTTTGACACGCACACTATATACGATTTTTCACATATGTAAATATCTACATTAAAGAAATTATTCGTGACACAACGGCTCATTGCTCACTACAACATTGATCCTGTAAAAAATGCACTAGCCCCTGTAATAATTCATAGTCAGGCACGCAGTACAGCACCCTTCCCTCACGCCGTTGGGAAATCACTCCCGCTGACACAAGGGCACTAATATGGTGTGAGAGAGTTGAACCAGGGATCTGTAACTCGTCTTGTAACTGACCCACCGCAACGCCAGCATATCCGCCCTTGACCAGTAATCGAAATAGGGCGAGACGCGTTGGATGGCCCAGTTCTTTTAATACTTTAGCAGCATTCTCTATATTCATATCGGCCTCATTTCGTTAAGTAATTCGATAATACCAGAAATATCCTTACCCTAGCGACCTCAAAATCGACCACTCATAAACAATCAAAAGCAGGGTGTCATGTGTTTAAGCATCAATAGGTATACCAAATATTTCCATTATTCCAGAAATAATATATTGAAAATACTTCGCCCAAACACTATTATTCTAGAATATTCGAAACTTTAAGTTGAAGAGGTAAAAAAATGAATCCTGAAACGATTCTTATGATGAAAGAAACGGCAAGCATGTTCGCTTTTCTTGCCGTTGAGCTTACCCTACTATTTCTTGTCATAAGCTACCTAGTAGGTATTTTACAAGAATTT
>NZ_JACJER010000255.1:0-1895 GCF_014164185.1 Shewanella sp. SG44-6
TTTGTTGTTTTTGACTCGCTTTTTTTATCGAGAATTGATGAAGCCGAAACATTTCTTCGGTCATTTCTTCAATAATCATGCTGTATTTCGCTTTAAATAATCGTTCAGCAGTCAGTGTTGATGCCACATTAACTTGTTTGCTGTGGAAGTCATGTTGAGTATTAATCAGTGATCTTATATTGGTATTTAATCTATTGATGTTGCTAATGATGAGTTTTTGCTGTGTCGCCCACTGAATATCTTCTGAGAGATCTTTAGCCAATTCGGCTTGGCGCAGATTAAGCTCTGAAAGCCCTCGATCATCGCTATACTCTTGATAAAGCCATAGCTGACTGCGAAGACTATCAATGCTGACTTGTAATTTCATTGAGTAATTGAGTTGCCGGTATATTTGTTGTTGATAATGGTGAGCTTGTATCAGCGATAAACCGACGATCAATGTCAGTAATGAGCAAAGTGCAGCGGTTAGTTTAAGACGCTTAGATAACATCATAACTTACCATCCTGCCTCTAAGCTCATGAAGGTTTCAAATAATTTTCGATCGAAAATCTGTCTAAAATCGACACTGTTTTCTTCATCTACCAGTTGATTATCAATAGCCCATTGGCTTTGAGTTTGGATGTTAGAAAATAGTGCATTGCTGAGTGATAATCTAAAAGTATAGTCATTCCATGAGTAATGGAGTTGCGATGGATCGATATTCAAAATACGACTAATATTTTGCTGAGCAAGTTCTGGGTTAGTATGGATATAGTCAGTGGCATCACTAATTGATTTAAGTATAGCCAACCTTTCGGTGGTGGATAACGTCGTCTCTTTAAGCTCAATTAAGTTAAAGGATAAGTGATATAGGCCGCGGCTATTAATGACGCTGGTATCTGAGGTTACTTGTTGTGTTAATAAATAACTTAATGGCTCCCAAGCTGAAATAATATCAACCTCATTATTTAATAATGCTGGAATAAGTTCATCTGACCGCAAATATACTCGCGTGATAGGCTGTGCCGTTTTATTGTACATGATCAGTAAACTATCAAAGAAAAACTCACTAGCGCTGTCTTTGACTATGCCTATTCTGGCGTGCTGCAGGTTATTCAGCCGATGATATTTTTGTGGCGTTAAACTGAGTAATTTAAGATCATTATCTGATTCCACAAAGCTAGTTAATACTGAAAAGTTGCTCTGTTTAAAGCTATTAAACATGACGACAGTTTCCGATGCGGTAGCCAGATCGACTTGCTTATCATTAAGGGCGTTAAAGCATTTTACCCCGCTGTCGTATTTAACTAATTCAACGTTAAGACCATTCGCTTCAAAGTAACCAAGTTGTTTGGCAATAAAAACAGGCGACGAAAGTGGCGTGCTAGAAACCGCAATTTTAATGGATGCTTTATATGTAGGTGAAATCTTAGTGGATTGATGTGTTCTCTGTTCGCAACTGATGATGCTGGTTATGATAAAGATAAAAAAACAAATGCTTAACACCTTGGCCATAGGGACACTTCAATAATGAGTTAATGATACTAAGTGTAGTGAATTTATAACTATTTGATTGGGAATGTGACAAAAAAAGCCGTTTTTTTATCGTATCAGTCGATAGTTTTACTTTTTTAGTTTTAACGATAAGTGACAATTAAGAGGTATGTTGTGAACGGGTAAGGGAATATTTTCTTTTTTTAATCTTTATTTTTAATTCAATAAGTTATTACATCTAAATTCAAGATGAATTTATGGGATAGCTAACTCAGCTAAAATCAGCATATTTAGCCGATTCTATATCAAAGAGCTCATTTCCCGTTCGTAATAGGCAGCGGTATAAATCGCTAATCGAGTACACGTTAATGGAATGATATTAGTTTTTAAGTTAACGTTTTATATGATTATGAAGTTATTT
>NZ_JACJER010000256.1:0-1869 GCF_014164185.1 Shewanella sp. SG44-6
TTGACACGCATATTTTTAGGTTAGCAAACCGGACTAAATTTGCCCCAGGCAAAAATGTCGATCAAGTTGAACTGAATATGCTTAAAGTGGTGCCGAATGAGTTTAAAGTGGATGTTCATCATTGGTTTATTCTTCACGGACGGTACACTTGCTTAGCCAGAAAACCCCGTTGCGGCTCCTGTATTATCGAAGACCTGTGCGAATTTAAGGATAAAACAGAGTAGTGAGATCCTTGGATTCTTTTTCTGCCGGCTTTTAAGTTTTTGTTGCCCTAAAATTAAGGTATAGATTTTCGGTAATAGATAATTCAAACCTCTTTTCCTTTATTTTCTTCATTACATTGGCACTCAAACGAGTAACTATAATAATTAGCACTCGTTTGAGCACCATTATGTGACTATTTAATGTATAAAATTTTCGCTTAGCTTATTAATATCACTGAACATACACTCTATATTCCCAAGGTTTCAATTTAAAGCTTGTCTGTTGAGTAAGTTTACCTTTTTGCTTACTCAATAACGCTGTATATTCTCCAGATGTTTGTGGTCAAAAATCATCTGATTTAGCAATAAAAAATTTGGCTACAGTAAGCCAAGATTTATAGTTACTGCTTATATTTGTAATAAAACTATTATAAAAACACATAAATAAAATCTAATCAGCTGTTATACTCTAATGACTCAGAGAGGGTCTTATTCTAGTATGGTTACAATTAAGCAAGTGGCTGTCCACGCAGGTGTTTCATTCAAGACAGTATCGCGAGTGGTCAATAATGATCCAACAGTCAAAAAGATTAACCGCGAGAAGGTTCTTAAAGCAATAAAAGAATTAGATTATCGCCCTAATCGTGCGGCAAGCTTAACGCGACGTAAAAAATCAAACATTTACGCGATTATTGCTGATGAACTGCTTAGTGTTCCTTATACTTTCGATATTATTCGTGGTGCCCAAGAAATTGCTTGGCAGAAAAATAAAGAACTGTTGATCCTCAATGTTAACGAAACCCAAGCGAGTATAGACAGAGCTATCGAAAGCCTTTTAGAGTATCGCGTAGAGGGTGTTATCTATTCAGCAATGTATCATCGCCAAGTTGTAATCGCTGATGAACTAAAAAAAATCCCAACTATTTTAGCTAACTGCTTCCCTGCTTCAAATAACTTTCCTTGCGTAGTACCTGATGAGCAACAAGCCGGTGAAGATATTACCGATGCATTAATACGTAAAGGCTATCGCCGAATTGCTTTCTTAAACTTAAATGAGCATATAATTGCTGCCAAAGGTCGCAAACAAGGCGTTATAAATTCATTTAAAAAGCACGGCTTACCGCTCGATGATTTACTCATTGAATCGGTTATTTTTTGTCAAGCCGATGGTAGTGATATTTCTACCTCGAGAGAATCTGCGGCGCGAGTGATAGACGAGTTTAAACCTGATGCTATTATATGCGGGCAAGATCCCATGGCGCTGGAAATTTATTTTGTTGTACATGATAAAGGAATGGTAGTTGGTAAGGACATTGGTATTGCAAGTTTTGATGATTGGGGCAGTATTCCAGAATTATTACAACCAAATTTAACCACCATGGCACTACCACATCATGCGATGGGGCGTTGGGCAATGGAGTATCTTATAGAGCAGCGCACTGATATTGTTCACCACCACTTACCGTTTAAATTGATTGCTCGCAATTCGTTTTAATAGCATCTGCCTTTAATGCAAAAAACGATAATACGATAAACACACGGGATGTCGTAATAGTTGCCATCAGTGTTTTGAAATGCGGTTATATCGCGACGACTGGTATTAATCCTAATACCTTCAATCGTTGTCATCCCCGTTAGTTCACCTTCAACGAACTGATCATTTACC
>NZ_JACJER010000257.1:0-1853 GCF_014164185.1 Shewanella sp. SG44-6
AGGTGAATAATATCTATTAGATCACAGACATCGATACGCCACAAGCTCAAAAAACAACCAATTAACTTTATTTGTTAAAAAACGTTGAAAACGTCTTTCTGGAGAAATTCTACAGCCTCAACGCCTTACTAATGGGCGCATAAATGCTTGGCTAAAATTAGCGACGTAGGAGCACAAGCCAAGCGTTTTGCGTCCTTTTGAGTAACTTGTTATAGCTCGCGTTCCCACGGTAGATCTTTAGCTACCTTTACACCCTGATAATTGCAATTTACAAAATATTCAAAGTCCAACCGTTTACTATTAATTGTTACGTTGCCAACAGCTTCGTTGCAATCATTGGTAAATTTAATGTACCTCAGAATGTTGTTTATTTGGACTTTAGTACCTTTAGGTAATAGGACTATCAGTCTCCCGCTAGCGCAACAGTCTGATTGGCGCACTAACGCATTTTTAAAAAAGCTAAAGTTATGTTCGTTGTTTTCAAACAATGCCATGTCTTCGGTAAGATAAAAGTCTCCACCAATATATTCAGGATAATGATGTGACATGTTTTCGGTTTTTGCTGCACATGCTGCTACTAGCATGATTGATAGAAAAACGAGAATCTTACGCATACTTTCCTTGAGAGCTATAACGCCCCAAGCAGGCGATTTTATGAGCGTTTTTCAGCGAGAAAAATTCCCGCTGGCTTGGCTTGTTATGTTTTAAAACACTCAATTTAATATCCCAGTATTTATCATTTTCAGGTAGCCGCTTATTAAAGTGTTGTAGGCAGCAAACAAGCAGATACCAATAACCAAAATAGTTTTACACCATGAACTAAAACCCTTTGATTCTAGTTTGTGTTCCTTAACGCCCATTACAAACAAAAAGATGGCGGCAACGACAAATAGAATTCCAAAAAAGAATGTAGCGATGGCGGTTATTTTTTCCAATGTCCGATTTCTACCTTAAAACATAACGCTTAACATATGGGGATTTTAGGAGCGCTTTACCAGCGAGTAAAATTCCTACCATGATGTTTTTGTTATAAGCCAATCCACTGTTGAAAAATACACTCATAGAAGCAATCCTATAATTCTTATCACAGCAGTAAGAAGAAAAAGAGCAGCTATTATCTTAGGTATTTTGGGATGCTTATTTCTTGTCCAAACTAAAGTTGGAGACTTTGAAGAGGTTCCAATAATGCCACTAAAATGCAATGCCCCAAGCAGACAAATAATAATGATAATAACGCTGTTGAATGGTTCAGATATCAACGCTCTTCTTCCTTGGCTTATAACGCACAGCGCAGCGGCGGCGAAGCCGTCCGCTCTGGCGCGCCTTGTTAGGTGTGCCGGCTATACAGCACTTGATTGGACTGTGCACAATATATTTCCGCAACGTCTTCTTCATAGATGTCCAGACCCCCGCCTGGCTTGAATAGTTTATGGAACTTTGGATGTGAGCCAGACTTCGCCTCTACGATCCAACAGAGCCATCTTCCATCTTCCCCATAAGTTTCATGGTCGACTTCATGGTCGGGCTCAAGAACAAACTTATCCTCACTGCGGAGGGTGATATCAAGTCTTTTACCCTCGAAACTTTCGAATATTCTCTTTACCGCAGGGACTGAAAAGGACTTCGTCATGAGGCCACCTAACGCCTCGAACACCGGCGTGGTGAAGTTGGCGGCTTTTGTGCGTGTTTTTGCACAAAAGGTGACAGCTTTGCCACGTCCGCGTGCTTTGACTTGATACTCATTGAGCCTCCTCCCTAGCAAGCCGCATCAGCGGTATGCTTAAGGTGACTAAACCAACAGGAGAAAGCTCAATGAGATTTTATAATAACTCACATCCATACTACTGTGGTAT
>NZ_JACJER010000258.1:0-1851 GCF_014164185.1 Shewanella sp. SG44-6
GCAAAAAGTAAAATCCTTTTTGTTAGCATTACAGCAAAATATTTGTCAGCGTTTAGAGCAACTCGATGGTAAAGCCAGCTTCAAAGCCGATTCATGGGAACGTGAAGAAGGTGGTGGCGGCACGAGCCGAGTATTAACTCAAGGCCAAGTATTTGAGCAAGCCGGCGTTAACTTTTCCCATGTGATGGGCGCCGCTATGCCCGCATCGGCCACTGCTCATCGTCCAGAGTTAGCTGGCCGCAGTTTTGAAGCTATGGGGGTGTCATTGGTTATTCACCCTAATAATCCTTATATACCGACGACTCATGCTAACGTGCGTTTTTTTATTGCCAGTAAAGAGGGCGCTGATCCTGTGTGGTGGTTTGGTGGCGGGTTTGATTTAACCCCTTACTATCCATTCAAAGAAGATGTGGTTAGTTGGCATCAAACGGCTAAAGATATTTGCGATCCATTTGGTGAAGATGTTTATCCAAAGTACAAAAAATGGTGTGATGAGTACTTCTTCTTACCGCATCGTAATGAAACCCGTGGTGTCGGTGGATTGTTTTTTGATGATCTTAACGAACCAGGTTTTGAGCGAAGCTTTGAGTTTATGCAAGCGGTAGGCAACGGCTTTATTGACGCTTATGCGCCGATAGTCGAACGCAACAAAGAGTTAGAATATGGCGATGACGAACGCCAGTTCCAGCTTTATCGCCGTGGTCGCTATGTTGAGTTTAACTTGGTCTATGATCGTGGCACCTTATTTGGTCTACAAACAGGCGGTCGGACTGAATCTATTTTAATGTCGATGCCGCCATTGGTGCGTTGGGAATATGCATTTACTCCTGAACAAGGTAGCCCAGAAGCAGAACTGTATGACATCTACCTAAAACCTCAAGATTGGTTAGTCCAAACTTAATACTTGCCATGTCGCACTAATGAGTCATCGGTTACGCATATTGTCTGCTAAAGTCGAAATAGCCTGAATAATCACTTGTTGATGTTCAGGCTTTTTTATTGCGTTGGTGATCGCAGCACGCATACAAATTAACCACTGATCACGCATCGATTCATCAATCGCGAAGGGCATGTGCCTTGCTCGCAATGCCGGGTGACCATGTTTTTGCTGATAAAGTTGCGGACCACCCAACCAACCACTTAAGAACTCATACAGCTTTTGTTCAGACGCTTGTATTGGCGAGCGATGCATCGCTAATAGTGCTTGGGTTTCAGGACGTGTTTGCATTTGTTGATAAAAGTCATGGGCAATCGCACGGATCACCTTGTCGCCACCAATAAGGTCGTAGGCATTTGACTGTGTGGTATCTCTGTCATCAACGGTTTGCTGTTTAGTGAATAATTTACGTAACCAGTTCATATTGTCAGTTATTAGGGGTGTCGAAGTTATTATATCTAAATCATTACCATCGATGGATTATTTTTTTGTTAACGTTTTAATACCAATTATTTAACGATTAGGCTGTATTTCAGCTGTTAACTTGGTTAGATTGGGTGAAAAATAAAAAGGAGAGCCAAATGGCAAAAGTAATGCCTTCATTGGTTGCTGTAGCGCTATCAACTGTAATTGTAGGTTGTAGCCCAGCACAACAAGACCCTAAAATCACAATCAATACCAATCCGTATCCTAGTACTTATCAAATATTGCCTAATTCAACCACACTGCTTAAAAATGCCATTGTATTAACCGGTACTGGTGAGCGTATTGATGATGCTGATGTATTGATAAAAGACGGAAAAATTAGTGCTGTTGGTCAACAGTTATCCGCTGCAGGTGCCGTGGTAATCGATGCCAAGGGTAAGTGGATTACTCCAGGTATTATTGATGTCCATTCACATTTAGGTGTTTAT
>NZ_JACJER010000259.1:0-1801 GCF_014164185.1 Shewanella sp. SG44-6
CCATGCTTGGTATTGCGCGGGTTCTAACTCGGCTAATTCATGTGAAATATCGGCACCAAACAGGCAATTGCCACCGCCTTCACCTTGATTTTTTAGCACCCAAGTGTCTATTGGGGATGCTTCGACTAATTGGATACTCTCTGGGGTAACGGAGCGCATCTCGCCGAGGAGGGATTTGACCATTTTGGCTTGTTGCAGCGTTAAACCAAACTGAGTCAAGGACATTTCATCCATAGACGAGAGCAGCATCTGCATCCGCTTACTGGTTGCCAGTTGTTGTCCTACGGTGGCATTGATGGCAACGCGATGTTTTTCAATCAATACACGGATCGCCATCAGGGCTTGGCAGTCCTTGTTGCCATTGATGTCAACGGATTCATAATCTGCATATTGATAACCCGCTCGCAGATAAACGGTATCAATAGTGCCAATGCCTTCGAGTATCAGTCTATGTTTTTCGCCTGTGGTAACTTGTTCTTGTAGTTCACTAAAGGTTCTGCGAATTGTTTGTATCTTTTGTTGTTGTAACGCGAGTTCGAGTAAATGTTGGTCAAACACATTGTCTTCATTTTCTTGCACTATCATCAAAAATCTTGCTGGCCCCGCATCTTCAAATTCCTGTTTTATCTTAAAGGTTGCTTTAGCTATGCCTGCGGATAATTGTTCAATGGCATGATTATCAACAAGTTCACCTATAGGCAGTTGATGCCATTGCTGCAAATAATGGTGGAGTTGATGCACTCTCTGACCAAAGGGCCCCATACCAGCCGCAATGCCATTAAACTCCACTAGTTTTGGCCCTAAGTCGTTATCGTCCATGAAGTCACTACGCATAATGAGCAATGGCATTCTCTGCGCTGGAGTCTGCGAGCAATGTACTTGCTGGTGCATACCAAGCAAGGCGGCAAAAAAGGGATCGCTAGCCGTAATAGGTTGAATCGCATCGTATAAGAAGGCATGTTCTTCTGATATAGAATGAATAAGTTTACCGAGTAAATGCACAGAATCTTTTAAGTATTGATAGTGACCTCGACTGATTAAACTCGGCGTTAAGGTAAATGGCGCGTGGCGGGCAGAATATTGGGTTTCTTTAAACGCCATGCCATGGGTTAGCGCCCATTCTATTGCATCATCTTTGGCTTTTAGACTAATAGGTGAATTCATTATGCTTCTCTTAAGCGAGGCGAATTTATTCGCAATACCAGTATTTTATAGGTTTACGTTTTAGATGATTTAATCTTGGGGCGTAAAGGCCCTATGGCACTCACTTTAGGAGCATGCGGTGAGTGCCATATCGAGTTAGAACATTATTTTGTGTGTTAACCAAATACATAGCTATAAAGAAATCCGGCAGTCATTGCCATACTTAAAATTACCGCTAAAAATGCAATAATCATCTGATTTTTAAAGAGGGATTTTAGTAAAATGACTTCTGTTAAACTCGCTCCTGCACTGCCGATAATTAAGGCCATTACAGAACCCATCGCCATCCCTTTTTGCACTAATGCGGCGCTGAGAGGGATTACTGCTTCGGCGCGAATATAAAGTGGAATACCAATTAAAGCCGCCACAGGAATAGCGTACCATTTTGCTTCACCGGCATATTTAACGATTAAATCTGTAGGAATAAAACCGTAGATCATTGACCCCAACAGAATGCCCACAAATAGATAAGGTAGTACTTGTTTGAAGTCCTTCCAAGTAGAGTGCCAAACTCTTATCCAACGGCTCTGAGGCTTACTTTTTGGTGCTATATCAGTAGTCGTTACTGGTTTAGTATCGCAACATGAGTTCGCAACTG
>NZ_JACJER010000025.1:0-44870 GCF_014164185.1 Shewanella sp. SG44-6
TGGCGCCCTGAATCGAAAACACTTTATAGCTATCCACTGCCAGTATTACCTAGCACAGCAAAATCCCCATCAGCAGTCGTCATTAACAATATCCTCTATGTGTTAACCGGTTCAGGGCGCCATATAATGAGATTGACTAAATTTGTCGTTTTTTGTTTGGCTATACCCCCGGTTACAAGGGTGGCACCAAGGAAACTGGTTGCCGCGGCAAAAGATCTATTACCTTGTTCTGCCGACAAGTTCGTCACAATAACATTACTACCATCAACGAGATATATTGCTTCTGATTCAACGCTGCTGTCTGTTACCTGCTCTGCGATAAAGATATATGGTTTAGCAGTTAAATCTACTATACCTGATGATATCACTAGACCAGTACCTTGATGGTCGATAAACGCACCGTGATTAATGTTAACTTTGTCTATTGAAGTCGTGTTTAATTCCTGCCACTGGATTGATGTTTGAGCATGGGTTAGCAACGGCATCATCAACATCAAAGTAAACGCTGACTTTAATATCTTGTTAATCATATGTACTCAAATAGTGTTGTTTTACTGTATACCTGTTATACCACCTGTTTTAGGCTAATGCTATGAAAATATACCATTCGATTTGAGAATTTTTAGCGAACCGCTATTGAAGTGATGTTATTGCGCTGCAGTTAGCAAAAAAGCTATCTATCGATAGCTTTTCTCAGTTGTGCTGTTTTAGTTATGACGCTCTATTACTCAGCGTAATATTTGTCGAATACATATTGTATATGTTGTGTCAGCTTTTTATCCGCACCTTCCACATCACGATTTTTAATGCAGGCTAAAATTTCAACGTGATCTTGGTGGCTTCTAGCGTTGAGTTCTTGCACATTAGTTTTTGCAGGACGTGCATCTATTACCCAATCGACAAGGGCTTGATGTATAGCTAAAAAAATAGGGTTACCGGGAATTGACGCGATGACTCGGTGAAAGTAAATATCGGTCTTTTTAAATTGGTTTTCATTATTTATCGCTTTGCCGTTTAGCTCAACCGCCTTTTCTAACTCCTGAATTTGCTCACTTGTTGCAAATTCAGCAGCATGACGTACTAAGCTTGATTCAAAAAAACTTCTTAATTGATCAAAGTACTGTAAACCGTTTGGCTGTGATAAAAAGTCTTTCGACATGCCTGACAATTCAGAAATAATGGCATCTGGAGAAGGTCTAGTGACGCGGGTTCTTTCACCGCTACTAATTTTAACCAAGCCTTTGCGGGCTAGCGCAGATAGCGCATCACGAATAGAAGGCCTACCAACACCAAACGCAGCCATGAGCTCTCTCTCAGAGGGAAGCGCATCTCCTTCGGCTATTTCACCTTGACGTATCATCATTTCCAATTCTTCTTCAACTGTTTCTGATAGTTTTTTTCGTTCAACAGGACGTTTAATCGTAATTGGCATTGGGAATTCCTTTAGTACGCGAGCGATTATGTATCACCTATCTGGCTATTGTACCAATGTGTTAAAGAATGTATATGAAATTATCTTTGTGATTAATTTTTAATCACAAAGATGCAGTTTAGTTTGATATTTAAAATCGTTGAGCTTGTGGTGTACCTATTGTACCATAACGGTAGTTAGTATCTTTTAGAGTACCTGCCTATGAACACTCATCAGAAAAAGACGGTCAGTTATGGGAGTGAAGGTCAGCAGTTTGCACATCTTTATACGCCGACCCACGCAAACAATACGCCAGTGGTCATTGTGGTTCATGGTGGCTATTGGAAAGATAATCACAGCCTTGAGACTTATGCCACTCGCGCCATCGTTGATTACTTGCAAACCTTTGAGGTTGCGATATGGAATGTAGAATACCGGCGCATGAATACCGAAGGTGAAAATATCAATGCGCCTTGGCCTACAACCTTTAAGGACGTTGCTGATGCCATCGATTATCTGCGTCATATCCAGCATAGCGAAAGCTTAGATTTAAGACGAGTTTTGATCATTGGCCACTCTGCTGGTGGGCACTTGGCGACTTGGGCAGCATCAAGAGAAGGTATAGCCGCTGACAGTGAGCTTTATTATAACGATCCTTTGAAAATACAAAGAGTGGTGACTATTGCGGGTATTTTAGACTTAGTGTCAGTGAACGATGTAGACCAACCAGAGCAAATATATCGACTGATGGGCGGGACGCCATACAGCCACCCTGAGCGATACCTTGCCTGTAATCCGAGTCGTTTATGCCACCCGCAAATGGTGTTAACTGTGATACATGGTGGGCGAGATACTTGCGTAAACGTTTCACAAGTAGCGCAATTTTGTGAACAAACTCGAGCTAGAGTGAGGCAAATTATGTTACCCACCGCCGATCATTTTTCGATGCTACCTCATAATGGTCATTGGGTTGAGACGCAGTGGCAGCAAATACAGCAATTAATTGCAGAGGAAATTGTGGCTTTAGGCTAGTTCGTCATCCCAGCGCGGCTAATGGGTAAAAGACTTATCGGTTGTTTTATTGCTAACCATTCTTTATTTGTGGAATTAAACACCTTGTTATAGCGGCTGAATGTTAGCTAGCTCGACATTTCAATAAAGTACTGCTAGTTGCTTCATAGATAATTCCGATTGAATCACTATGTAGTCACACGATATCTGTGTAGTCGTTCACGCCATAAACGCGCTAATAGGGCACTCCAAATATCTGTCCTTGATCAGTAATCCTAGTGTTCGACATTTGATCAGTGCTTGGGGGCTAACAGTAATGACAACCTGATTTTAGGCTGAGTAAAGTATAGATAGTCGGAGCAGAATACATTCAGAGTTTCACCCTATACATATAGCTTATCGCCATGTTATTGGTTTATAAGACTGTACCTTGATAGATGTTTGGGCTTCGTACTACGGGTTTAATCTCACCTGAAATCCAATAGATTTTATTTCCTTGCTGAGTGATAGTGAGTGGCCCAGCTCCGCCAGTAAATGGCACGTTATTAGTCAGAGCAGACCAATCATCTTTGTCGATATTATAAATAATCTGGCGACGACTAAAATTGATCTCTTGTTCACTCAAGCTGAAGTAATATTGTTTAAAAGCCGTCAAACCTTCATTTTTTTGTGTGGTCAATTGAAAGATAGCATCATTAAAAATAGCGCGATTTACACCACCCAGTAATACTAATTGATCATCATTAATGGTAGCCACACCACCACCGGTTACCGAAAAAGGCTGTTTGTCCAAAGTGATAGGCGCTAATGTTGTCCAATGCGACTTTTTAAAATCAAAAGCATAGGCATCAGTTAGCACAGCGTTATCAGTCAAAAAACTCAAACCGCCGAAAATGTAAAACTGACCTTTATGATTGATCGCTGGAAAATCTGAACGTTCAGCACCAGGAACAGCAGGAATATTCTCACTATTAATGCATGACTTACTGATGAGAGAGTACTGACAGACACGATTGTTTACTTTGCCATTTTGCTCACCAGCAAAGATATATAAGTCGCCATCTTGCCAAGCAGCGCCACCTGAATGCCATGTGAAAGGTAAATGATCGATCAATTCAGTGGTCAGTTTATAATCTGAATCTAAAGTTAATTTTATAATGGAATCGAAGGCTTGTTGATTATTTTTACCTCCAACAAGATAAAGGCTGTTATCGACGACTAAGGTTGCTCCATGCCCTGCTTTGATAGGTAAGTGGCCATGTGCAACCAAGTTAGCGAATTTATTTGTAGTATCGAAGACAAAAATATCCGAATAGAATTCTTTTTCCCCCTGTTCAAAAAATGGGTGGCCATTAGGGAAATTGGCGCCGCCTGCGACAATGAGGTAATTACCTAAAAAACCGCTATAGGCTCCAGAAATACCAATCGATTCAGAAAAGCCATCGGGTACGGGTAGCTGACCAGCCTTTATCCATGAAATCTGTGGCGTGTTGTCGAATGATGAATCATTTTGTTGGGGATAATGGGTCATTTTATCTGCAGCATTAGCATCAACTGTTAACAATAATGATGCTATTAACAAATTTAGTAAGTTAATAAGCTTCAACATCCCCTCCTTAGTGGTTATTAAAAATAAAACCTAATCAGCACTGATTAGGTTTTAAGGCTCTCAAATTGCGTGTAAGGCATGCTTTATAAAATATGCTGCATGCCGTTTTAGTTATTAGAATGTCAACTTAACACCGGCGAAGAGTTGGCGACCAATAACATCATAAGCTTGAGGTGTTGTATTGGTACCAACTGCTGAACTTGTTGCTTGGATATCTGGTTGTTGATCGAGTAAGTTATTCGAACCAATATACACATTTACCGCATCATTAATTTGGTAGCTTGCTCGAACATCTACATAGTAAACAGCATCCATAGTGTTAAGATCATCCGATAAGGTCGTTTCTCCTAGAACACCTTTAGTTTCAGCACGATATGTCATCTGGGCAAACAGGTTAAAATCATCTGTGATGTTATATGAGGCATTCATAGTGTAGCGATATTCAGGGAATAATGTCGTTCCTAAATTGTCAATTTTACCTGTAAGAGTATCTATTTCATATTCGGCTAGGTAGTTAGCAATAAAGTTTACTGTCAGGTTATCCAGTGAATATGCTACTTCCAAATCAACGCCACTGGTTGAAATAGTATTAGCATTTATTGATGTCGAATAAATATTTAGAATCGGACCATCTTGCACATCTCTCACGATTCGGCCACCACAGGTCTTATCAAATTGTGATGGATCGACATCATAACAACGTTTAACCATAGTATCGGGAGTGATGGTCGTAATACCATCTTCAATTTCGATACCGTAGTAATCCACCGAAATCGAGAGGTTGTCTAGCGGAGTCATTACAAAACCTAATGTTAATGAGTCTGCCGTTTCTGCTTTTAAGTTAGGTGAACCACTTTGAGACACTAAGGTATTATTTGTCTCTGAACCCACTAATATATATTGGCCGTTTGGATCTGTATCCATTCGATTTGAAATTGCCGAGATAGAAGTGCAATTCACGTCGATATTAGATGTGCCTGTCTTGGAGGCACCATTACAGACATCTATCGTTGGGTTTGCAACACTGGTTGTTCCCGTAGAGAATATGTCATTGATATTCGGTGCTCTAACTGAGCTCGACTGGCTCGCGCGAATTCGGAACATCTCATGGATAGGTGCATCGATACCTAAACGGTAAGTTGAAGTAGTACCTATTGTTGAATAATCACCGAATCGAGCGGCAAGACTTAGGTTAAGCCAATCTGTAACAGGGACGTAAAGCTCACCAAAAACTTCCGCAACGTCAAAGCTGCCGTCGATTGGTTGAACAGGGCCTTCACGGGTGATGCCTAGTTGACGGAAACTATCAGGGTTTTCAACGGCGGATTCTTTTCGGTATTCAACACCAGCAGCAAAGCCTATGTTGTCATCTCCGATAGCAAAATCTAATTCACCAGACATAACACTGTTCACCACAAACTGTTCAACTTTACCTGTTTGCCCTGTGTTAACAGCAAGATACTTCATTGCTTCATCGGAAAAACCAGTGATACCAGCTTGACCAGCCAAACTATCAGTCGTTCCAAATGGATTCACTGGTACACAGCCATAAGTCCTGGCGATAACATCAGCACATTGGTATCCACCATTGCCGTCTTCTTCGATAGTGAGTGCTTGTTGCAAATTAGGTATGCTGAAGTCACCACTGTTCTGTTGTGTTTGTGAAGTTATGCCGTACGTTGCGCCTGTTTGCCAATCCATACCATTGTCTAAGTAGTAGGTATAGTTACCTGCCACGCGGAAAGTATCGCGTTGGTTTTCTGTGAGACGATTGCCAAATTCAAAAGTACGCCTATTGGTGGTTACACCATCAAGAGAGGTGTTATCTCCCATCACAGCTAAAAGTTGCTGTCCTGCGCTACTACCGACAAAGTATGGGCTCGTGGCGACGTCGATACCGGTTGTGCCGCCATTGCCTTTTCTGAAGACATTATTGACAACATCGATTGGTGCTTCTTCTAAATCAACCCGAGCCTGTGTTTGTGCATAGTTTAATTCAACCTCTAATGTTGATTTCTCAGAAATGTCGAAAGTGACTCCAGAAGCAATATTAAAGCGTTGATATGGCAAGACTAATGTACGATTAGAATGTTGATTGTCCCAGTCTGAGTCACTAGTTGGCTGATAATTACTGTCCAGTAAGGGTTGGTTTGCATTAAATTGATCGCCATTACCAAAGATTTTTAAATCGCCATAACCCAATAAAGCGCCATCCACATGACCAGGTCCATCTCGCCTTGCAATCGTATCTCTAATGCCATCGCCGTTGGTATCAACAAATCTCATTTCATATCGAGAAAAGTCTCTTTCAGAAGAATTCAATACCTCTTGATTAGCATAACCGGCGGAAATCCAAGCATTACCAGAGTCAAAGTTTTTGCCATAGGTAAAATCAAAATTTTGTCTTTCTGCGCCACCTTCGCTGGATTCTGCTGCAAAAGCGTTTATTTCTGCGCCATCAAAATTCTTTTTTGTGATGATGTTAATCACACCAGCAATCGCATCGGAACCGTAAATTGCGGATTGACCGCCCGTTAATACATCAACGCGTTCTATAATTGCGGTTGGAATTGAATTTAAATCAACACCATATCCCGTGTTTGCAGAAACACCAGATACATAACGACGACCGTTAACTAAGACTAAAGTTCGTGCAGAACCCAAATTACGAAGTGATGTTGTTGACACGCCGACATTACTGCCTGCACCACCAAGAGAAACGTTATCACTTGACCCATTTATCGCGGAAGTTACCGAAGGTATATTGTTGAGCACATCCCCAATAGAAATTGCTGCTATACCTTCAATCATCTCTTTACCCACTTCGGTAATAGGGGCGGATGATGAAGTGTTAGCGCTACCTTTAAAAATGTTTGAACCAGTAACAGCAATACGTTCAACATTTTTTGGGGTTTGTTCAACTTCCTTAACGCCTTCTACTGCCAAAACTGCTGGACTAAGTAAAGCAGCAATACATACCGACAACGCAGTGCGACTAAATGTTCTGTGGATGGTGTTCATACTTCCCTCTCTGAGTTTTATAGTTTTAATTTCATGTTCAACTGTTTCTGATGTCGTTAACGTTTTTAATTATTGAACAGATAATGCTCGCTTCTGTGTCATGCAGTTAACCTATCATACCATCACCCAGTCGGCAACATAAATTACTCTAAATGTAAACTTGCGGTTTACACTTTGGTAACTTAGGCTCTGATTATTCCCGTAACTGCATTTTTAGTTATATAAATATCGTTAATTCAATTTGTTATGTTTTTATGTAGGCTTTATACATTAGGCATTGGCATGGCTTTTTTGATTATGGATGTATGTTTAAATAAACAGAGTTCTATGCCATGTATTTAAAAAGCTACTTAGACTGGTGATTCGGGTGGTTATCTGTTGACTCATGTCATCAAAAGGTAGGGCTATCTCAAGGTGAATTTGTATTGTGTGTTGAGATTGAATGTAACTATATCGGTTGTTTTGAAAGACTAAAGCTGAGTGTTACGCTCGATATGTTATATAAGATTGGGAGGTGCTCGACTTTGAGTCACATGAGTTGCTGCCGAGTGGAATATCTGTTGAAGGTAAGACGTTGTCTGAAGCTTAAGTACGCTCCTGATGCTTATTGCTGGCTTATGAGATCATTGTAAAGCCTGAGTATTATTGCTTTATAGCGACTAAGGTTCACATTTGCCTATTCAGAGTTCAGATAATTATGATGGCGACTTCAAATTGAGCTGAGCATAACGACGCTAACTGTTGGGATGATCCATTAAAGGCAAGCGTAGCAGTGATATATCTGGTTCGGGTAGGTCAGTTGTTCATTGATAATGTTCATTGTTCATCTAATTGTCATCGCTAGCAATGACGTACTTTCTGGCTGTTTCATATTTAATCCAAAGAAATAACTCACAATATGATGTTTAATTGTTAACTAAATTAATACCATATAAACAAAGTTTAATATAACGCTTAATGTGTTATTTATATAAAACAAAGCATTTACTATCAGTATCTTAGGTTTTTATCGGTAAATTATTATCTCACATTTTTTGTTTTTAAATCGATCTAGTGTTGCGCTCTTACATGCAGGGCTTTAGTTTGGCTAATGTGCGTCAATTTTTGATGCTCACCTGAAGGAGTTTCCATGACAGCACAATTTAATGTTCAAATTGGTTCTTTTCGTAAAATCAACAAGATCCCTAACGCCTGGTCAAATAAAGATTACCTTCAATTGATGGCTATTATGGGCTTAAATGATGGCTTAGATGATATGGAGGAGTCTGAACTTAGAGAAATGTGCATGATGTCTTTAAATGATTTAGAGGCCACCGAAGCCGCTAAAATTGTCTTAACTCATTTATTCACTGAATTAGCAGAAGGTAAAATTGACCAGTTAAGTAATGACATGATTGGTGACAGGATGTGGGAAGAATATTCTGATTGCTTGCTTCATGAAGGCTTTTTTAGTGCTTATGCATTATTGAGAGAAGCTTTTAATGGTGTTTTTGCTGAGCCTACCGGCGTTGAGTTTACGGTTAATGTGACCGCAACAGATGCAGACGATTTAAGCATATTTGATCAGTCGTTGCATGCATCTATGGTACGTCTTTTAGCATCAGGGTTATCACCCGATGTGTTATTACATCGATTGTTTGAAGATCAAATTACCGGCACACAATTTCCAGAAGCTACTGGCATATTATGGCAGTTAGAATCTGTTACAAGCGAAGGCTTATCACGTCAGTTTAAGATGGTCAGTTCAGATTTCTGGTTTGGACAATTAGCCAATATTGAGATGTTTGAGGCTTCAGCTCATGCTGATGAATCAGATGAAGAGGAATAGTTGATCGGAGTTAGGGATAGTGAGCGTTTATTTAATAACTTTTAGCCTTGCTCGCTATCATTGACTTGCATCGGTTGCTAATCGATGGATAAGAGACCTTGTAAGTAAAAATCATCCGTTTGATATGATATAAGGTAAATGTTGTTATCTCACTTGTCGCTTATGTTAGCCAAGCTAAGGTGAAGAATATTATCTGATTAATTTCTTTAACTAATAAAAAACCAGCTGAATAATACAGCTGGTTTTTTTATATCATTTTGGCAATGCCAAATTAATGATGACTAATAATTAGTGCTTACGACGACGTAATGCAGCTAATGGTAGTAATAGTGCGGTTAACCAACCCATAGAACCACCAGAAGATTTCTCTTCTTCCTTGGTGACATTAATGGTTGCAGTACCAGGTGCACTTGTCAGTTCGCCGTCAGATGCGGTTACAGTGAAAGTGAAGGTGTCATTACCTATAGGAGCCGTAAAGTTAATTGTTGGACCACCGTTAGTAAAGTTAACACTCTTACCACCAGTTTGGACCCAATTATACGTTAAAGCATCGCCATCGATATCTTTACCATTAGCCTTGGCTGTTACAACGAAACCACCGGCACTATTCATTCCTGAAGGTGCAACAGTAGGAGCGTCATTTACGTTAGTCACAGTAATAACAACTTGTGCAGGAGTGCTCAGATTCCCTTCTTCATCAGTAGATGTATAAGTGAATGTGTCTGTACCTGTGAAGTCTGCTTTTGGTGTATAAGTAAATGAACCGTCAGCGGCCAAAGTAAGCTCACCATTAGTCACGTTATCAACAAGAGCAACAGTACTTAGTTTTCCTGCTGGAGATACGTCAATTAAGCGTTGAGCTTTAGCTGTCATGCCATCGCCCGTTACTTGAGTACGAGCTACTTTTTGGTCTGGTTTAGTATCATTATCTAATACATTACCTTCCATGGAAGTGTCTTCATCAAGTGACGGCGCATCAGCTTGGCCGAAGCTAAACTCAGTGACCATAGCTTTATAGCCGATTTCAACACTACCAGAGTTTGATGCTCTAACTTCAACATAATCATCGTTAGTAACAGCTGAACCTACACCGTTGTAGTAATAAGTCGTTCCGATAGTACCACTGATGTTTTCTGCACCTATGGTTACGTTAGCTGGCATACCAGGAATGTCGAAGTAGTTAAACGTCACTTCTTCAGTATCGCCAGTTTTTAACCAAACGCTGAAGCTGTACTTGTCACCTGATGAATCAGCATAAAGCTGTGCATCATTCCATTCAACAACTAAGAATGAAGCGCTTCCAGTGCTCACGACACCAATAGAGATAGCTCCACCACCAGTGTCGCCAACCGTACCATCACTTAAATCAAAATCTGACCAGAATGGTGCAAGGATATTATTTGGATTTGAGCTGTCAGGTAGTTCTTTATTAGCATAAGTACCAGCAGTTGAACTATTGCCAGGGATAACTATACCGTTATCAGAAATTGTGATTTGAGTATAAGTTTGGCCATTGTATTTGTAGGCTGGTACGTTAAATACAAATGTCGTTTCATCACAACCATCTAGGCAAGCTGGTGTTTGGCTTAAACCAAGGTCTGTAATATTTGGGTATGAACCAGAGCCACTTGAAGTAACCATTTCAGGCAAGTCCATTGAACCAACCCAAGTGATAACGCCAGTATTCTCATCAACAGATAGACCATTTTGCGAAGCGCCGTTCAGGACAACAGATACATCATCTTTCGATGTAAGCTTAGTGCCCTTAGGAGCAGAAGCTGTCACAGTAACGGTATTTTCGAACATGGTATTATTAACAACAGATTTTACAGTGAAAGGATCTGCAACAGTAATATCAGTATCAGTTGTATAAGTAGAGATTAAAGATGAATCACTAGACTCTTTAGCTAATACCGCTAATGGAAGATGAGCATTTTGCTTACCTTCAGTGCTGGTGATCATTACATTACCAAAGATCCAATCGCCATATTCACTGAATGTTGAATCAACAGTAACGGTAAACGTTGCAGATGCACCCGCTTCAAGTTCAAGTGTTGATGGAGAAATCATTAGGCCAGCAGTATCAGAATTTGCTGAAAGTGCCCAAGATGATTTTTCATCACCTTTGTTGTAAACAGTACGAGTAAATGTACAGATACCGACACAAGAGTCTGCTGCAATTGAAGGCTTATCAAATGTTAATACTGCTTTTGCTGCAGCATCAAGATCCATACGACCAGCACCCATATCAAAAGGAGTTGCAGGTGTTGACGCGTCATCATCTAAAATACCATCCATTTTAGATGTTGATGTTAATGCTGTTTTAATATCAATTGATGACCAATCTGGATGTAACTGGCTTAATAAAGCAGCAGCACCCGCCACGTGTGGGCTGGCCATACTGGTACCAGTAATCATGTTAAAGTTTTCTCCACCATCGTCTGGTGAGAAAGCAGATAAAATATCTGTTCCTGGAGCAGCTAGATCAGGCTTGAGAATGTTTTCATTACCATTTGGACCACGAGAGCTAGACTGATTAATCGTATCTGCAAGGTTGCTTGCGATAATACGTTTAATTTCAGAACCTATAGTACCTTGAATCGTAGTGTCACCCATTGAATCAACAATTGCCATGCCATCATCTTGTGAGATCATAGCTGAAGGGAATGTAATGCCTGGAACTGACATGGTGATTGGAGCACCAGCACGATTATTGTATACCACAACCGCTTTAGCACCTGCGTTTTGAGCATTAGTCACTTTATCACTAAAGTTACAAGTACCACGTGAAATCAACGCAATGCCATCTTTAAACGAATCAGCGGCAAATGCATCACAGCCTTCAGTGTTTTCAGCATCGATGTTTAGAGCTAAAATAACTGGAGCAGTAATATCCATCTCAATGATGGTATCAGATCCTGGAACCGCTAATAAATCATCACCACCAACATTGAAGCTGTTAGCAAAATAACGGCCAGTAGTACTGTTAGCTACAGTGATACCAGATTCAATACAACCAGGACAACCAACTGATTTAGCTGCGTTACCATCGTTACCAGCAGCACTTACAACAACAACACCAGCAGCTTCAGCAGCTTCAAACATTGTTTTATATGGGCTGCTTGCTGGATCGGCACCGGCACCACCACCCCATGAGTTATTGATTACGTCTGCACCATCATTAACAGCATGTTCTAATGCTTCCATCAGCATAATGTTAGAACCGCTGCCACCAGAACAATCTTCTTTAGAATACAGTGCTTTATAAGCCATTAAATATGCGGCTGGAGCAACACCTGATAAAGTAACGTCAACACCTTGGAAAGTGGTATCTACTTTGTTACCTACAGCGGTACCAGCAACGTGAGTACCATGACCACCGTAGCCTAATGGGCTCATGTATTCATCTGGACATACCGCAAATGTTGGTTGTGACCAACGTGCAACAATCAGTTTATCGTTACAGAATGAGCTATCTACCGTTGAACAATAGTCATCGGTTGGCATCATAGAAGTTGGAGCGGTAAAACCTTCTCCTGAGAACATTGGGTTTTCAGGACGAATACCACCATCAATAATTGCAACACGGATACCTTTACCGGCATTTTCCATACCATCAACAGCATTCCACATCGCTTGACTATTAATAATGCCAAGTGAAGCATCCATGTTTGTTTCGTACATTGCTTCAGGGTATACCGAGATAACCCCTGGAATAGCCATGATCTGTTCAACAGTTAACCCTTGGCTAACAATGGTTACACCGTTAAATAATGTCTTAAACTGACGTTCAACTTTAGCATTTGAAGCCACTTTTGAAAGTGCTTTTGTAAATGCTGCTTGCTCTGCTTGCAAATGAGATGCATAACTTTTCACTGGAGCTGATTGAATATCTAGCTTGCTATTTTTATCTTTAATAGCTGTAGAGGCTAAAGTAGAAATGCCACCTTGGTACTTTGCAATGGCAGGCGACTCTAATTCAACAATATAACGTTGAGGAGCTACTACGTTGTTTTGTCTTACTGTTGGTTTGTTGTTATTTTTAACGGACAGCAGTTCAATGCCTGTTTGGTCAGAGCTATATTGTGTATTTGCATAAGTCGCACTTGATATCAGTGCAGCCGAAATGGCTAGAGCTAATTTTGTCTTCACAACTTCTTCCTTGTTTTATACATCACTCAATGTGGGGGGAGGATATCGTTTTAAGACGATGTATATTAAGTGATGGTGTTTATATTAATTTCTGCTTATGTGTTGCACTCTGTGGTGCATCAACAGCATTTGTAGCACAAAGAATTAACAAAAGTAACACTCCGATTTAAAAAAAAGGCAATTAATTGTTAATAAGTATGTGTAGGTTTGTGATTTAGGTTATGAAATGCACTTGTAGCGTTTGACAATTCTGAAGGTAATACAGACGTGGAAAGAGATTAAGCCCTCAATGATTTAGGGCTTTACCGATCGGACAATAGGGTTTTGAAGGCTAATAAGTGTTTCAGTAGACTGGATTTCATCAATTGATTGGATACGGTTAATCAGCACATGCTGTAATCCATCGATAGATTGGCACATTACCTTTACAAATACTGAGTAATTACCAGTGGTATAATATGCTTCTACCACTTCTTCTAATTCATTTAGCTTGGCAATCGCTGCTGGATAATCGCCAGCACTTTTTAAATTGATGCCAATAAAGCAGCAAACATCATAACCCAGTGCTTTAGGGTTAACGGTAATTTGCGCGCCGGTGATAATGCCAGCTTGTTTCATTTTTTCAACGCGAACATGAATTGTCCCTGCACTGACATTGAAACGTTTCGCCAGTTCCGCAAAAGGTGTTCTGGCATCTTGCATCAGTGCGGTAAGAATATGATTGTCTAATTCATCACGATGAAATGAGCTATCCACGATATTAAGCCTAACAAACCATTAATTGGTCATAAATCTACGACTTTCATTGCGTAATAGCTACTACAATCCACATATTTATTAATAATGTTTAATTTTTACTGTTCATCGGTTGGCGTCATGAAAGTGACGGCTGCTTCAAAATGCATTGCTTGTCGTGAGTACGGATGAGTTATCGATAATGCTGCCGCATGCAGCAGTAACCTAGGTGATAAGCTTTTTGCTAAAGGATCGGCATAGAATCCATCGCCAAGGATCGGGTGCCCTAACGCCATCATATGAACTCTCAGTTGATGAGAACGTCCCGTAATTGGGGTGAGTTTTACTAACGTTGATTTAGCACCGTAACTGACAACTTCGACAAGTGTTACCGAAGGTTTGCCAATGGCGTGGTCGACTTTTTGCTTGGGTCTATTAGGCCAATCGCAAATGAGTGGTAAATCAACCTGAGTGATACTAGGCTTCATGTGGCCGGCAACCCGAGCATAATAAGTTTTGGTCGTTTCTCTATCACGAAATTGACGTTTTAATTCGCGCTCTGCACTGCGTCTAAGTGCGACGACAATCACCCCAGAGGTTGCCATATCTAGGCGATGTACAATTTGGGCATGAGGGTGTTCAGCTAAAACCCGCGCATAAATACTGTCATGATAAATGGCTTCTCTTCCCGGTACCGATAACAGTCCAGAGGGTTTGTTTGCGACCAGAATATCTTTATCTTGATACAAAATATCCAGCCAAGGACTGGTGGGTGGGTTGTATATGAAATCAGCCATAGTTGCTCTCGTGAGTCAATTCGCGGCAAAGATACCGTTAGGGCTTATGATGTGCAAGTATAGAATGGTACTGAGAAGTGGCGACTTAAGAGAATGCATTGCCGTTAACGTGCATTATGGTAAACGTCCACACGACAAATGCGAGCGGGATATGCACTAATGCATAAAAACATTGATCAAGTCGACTCATGCCTTTTGCTAACCAAATTAAATACAGGTGTGTGGCGATCACTGCGGGAAATAGCACCAGCAGAGGATAAAGCGAAAATGGACTAGCATCAGCAAAAATGGCGTGAGTCACTATTGCCCACGCCACCATAAAAGCGGTCGTCATTGGCGGCATTGCTATGCGATATTGATCTGGGTAAGGGAACATCCCATGTCCTTAAAGTCATTTATAGTTGGGTATTAGCCTTTTATTTCTTTTTTACTCTGAATCACCTTCCGGTGCACTATCGAATAATGCCGCAATCCGGCGGGTCCATGAGATACAATAACAGATAATAAAATAATAAAGATGATTAATTCAGAATGGCATTGGCTTATTTGAATAAAAAATCCTAACAATATGATTTTAAATAAGGTTAATACTCCTTTGAGTTGGATTAACCAGCGCCAATCTCTAATGATTTCCCAACTCATTAGCAGTACGCCAGATGTAATCGCTATAATCCAATAATTAAGCCATAGAGATAATTCAAGATTAAAGATAATACCGCCGCCACTGCCCACTATACCGATAATATGCAGTGCTCTTAATGACGTTTTACTGATCCGTTCGATCCAAAAACGACGGTTTGAGACTGGTAGTTTTTTTTTATGATTCATAGTGTCGTGGGCTTAATAACATTGCGCTAATATTAGCAATTTCAATATGTAAAAACAGTGATATACGCAGCAGTTCTTTTTATTATCAATGTGGTTATATTGCTGGTGGATCAAATTTTATTTCCTTCAATATGGTTAGTATTTGACTCTAATATTGATTATGGTCATGGAATATTAGTGTGGCGAACGGGACAGATTTATTATCGGTATGACCAAATCCACTGAATTGCCAGTCACTATCCTTAAAGGCTCTTCACCAGAGAGAATCTAGATCACAACTTCATCGTTATTCAGTGTGATATTGACGACAATAACCGTTAATTCACATACAATTAATTCATATCTAGGGGCTGATCATATTGATGATTTGCTCATCAATTCGCTATTAGTAAATTTGGATACCTATGAAAATTGGATTTTTTAGCGCCAAGCCTTACGACATTCGCCATTTCACCAGTATTAACCAAACTTTTAAGGTTGATATTGAATTTTTTGATTACCGACTTTGCATGCAAAACGTCAAACTAGCGGAAGGCTATGAGGTTGTTTGTGCTTTCGTCAATGACTCCTTATGTGAAGAAGTATTAGTTGAGTTGGCCAAAGGTGGCACAAAAATTATTGCTATGCGTTGTGCTGGCTTTAATAACGTTGACTTAGTGGCTGCTGAGCGTTTAGGCATGAAAGTGGTCAATGTGCCCGCGTATTCACCAGAATCTGTTGCTGAGCATTCAGTGGCACTCATGTTGACGTTAAATCGTAAAATCCACAAAGCTTATCAGCGCACTCGTGACGCTAACTTTGCTTTATCGGGGCTTGTCGGTTTTAATATGTTTGGCAAAACCGTTGGCGTGATAGGTACGGGTAAAATTGGCCTAGCCACCATTAAAATCTTATTAGGTTTTGGCTGTAAAGTATTGGCATTTGACCCTTATCCAAACCAAGCTGTTATTGATCTTGGTGTCGAATATGTTTCATTAGAAACCCTCTATCCTCAATGCGATATCATCAGTTTGCATTGTCCATTGACCAAAGATAATCATCATTTACTCAACAACGTTAGCTTTAATCAAATGAAGCAAGGCGTGATGGTGATTAATACCAGCCGCGGTGGATTATTAGATGCATTGGATGCCATGGAAGCGTTAAAAGATGGCAAAATTGGTTCATTAGGACTTGATGTATACGAAAATGAAAAAGGGCTGTTTTTTGAAGATAAATCAAATGAAATTATTCAAGATGATATCTTCCGCCGCTTATCGGCTTGCCACAATGTTATTTTTACCGGTCACCAAGCTTTCTTAACTGAAGAAGCGCTGAACTCGATCGCCTCAACAACATTAACCAATGTGACTCAGTTGATCACAGGGCAAGTTTGTAATAATGAGCTGTTTTAATTTGCTATAGTGCGCAGGAATTGCAGCTCACTAATATCAACTCACGACAAACATCAGCTTACTAATGCATAGGGCATGCGCTGGCAATTGCTACTATGCTGGGTAAAACCTTGTGTTGGGTATAATGTGAAATAAATGGAATATTATGATTACAACAACTGAAACTCACGATATTAAAACGGCCACGGGCTTAATGCGTACCACGCTTTATCGTCCGGATACTAAAGGCCAATTTGCGACTATCATTTTCTACTCAGAAATATTCCAGCAAACTGCTCCGATAGCTCGATCTGCTGCGATCTTGGCTGGGCATGGGTTTGTGGTGTTAGTACCCGAAGTGTTTCATGAGCTCAACCCTATCGGAACTGTGTTGGCGTATGACGATGCAGGTAAAGATAAAGGTAATGCAGACAAGTGGGCTAAGCCGTTAGAGCAACATGACAGTGACACTCAAGCGCTTGTCGATTTTGCGCGTGCACAGTCATTTTGCAGTGATAAAGTTGGCGCTATGGGCGTATGTATTGGTGGTCATTTAGCCTATCGAGCAGCGCTTAATCCTGATATTAGCGGGGCTTTTTGTTTGTATCCTACAGATATTCATTCCAATACATTACCTTGTAAAGAGGGCAATGATTCATTGGCTCGTACTGGCAGCATAAATGGCGAGTTAGTGATGGTCTTTGGTAAACAAGATCCACATGTGACTAAAGAAGGTCGTAAGCTTATTTATCAAAAGCTTGAACAAGTGAATGCAAACTTTACTTGGCTTGAGGTCAATGCTCAACACGCTTTTATGCGCGATGAAGGTGAGCGTTTTGATGCCGCTTTAGCGTTGCAGATGTACTTGCAAGCCGTAGCGTTTTTCCATCGAGTATTAAACTAGCACCGCAATATGTCTGCGCAGAGCTTAAGTCTGAGTATAAATATGGGCTTAAATAAAGCAGGCATTACTCTATTCGATACATAAGCCCAGTTAATGTTAATAAGATTATGTATCGATTCTCTACTTATACGGCATCGGCATTATTAAGCTGAAATTATTGTCAACATGGCTAAGACAGCAGAGCATTGGTTGCTATTAGTCAGATATGAATCACACCACTGGGTATACGCTAAAAGCTTACTTAAGCCATTTTGCTCTACTTGCATTAATCTTCGCCTTGGTTTTGTTGCTTGTTGCAAGTGAACTAGGGTGGCGTGGTTCGGGTAACTTAATCACCGCTTTTTGGAGCATCAAGCTGTTAGGGTAAGTCATCACATCGCCGATATCCCGTTTGATCAATACGTGAAACAAACTGATTTCGACAATAATGCCACTCATATCCTCTTCTTTATCGACAATTTTTATGCGATCGCCAATTCGATAAGGAAATGCAAAAAAGATCAATACACCAGCAGTGATGTTGCTCAATATCGACCATTGAGCAAATAGGGCCACGCCCAATACCGCAAAGGCTGAAGACACAAATAGCGACACCTCTTGATAACCTAAACCTAATGACACCGCCATGACGGATATCGTCACAAAGAACAACAAATAAGAAATTAAACGAGTAATCAAACGGCTACGAACCTCGCTGACTTGTTTCTTTTGTGCTTGCTGACGGATCCATTTTTTGACCTGTCGCTGGGCTAGAAAGAACACCGCCAAATACAAAATTATCATCAATAAATGGTTAAACATGTCGATTTCCTATCTGGTCGTATTAATTTAATTCTGCGAGTTATCTGTATCACTTGTCGCCAACTTTATAGTGTATTCTGGGGTATAATAAGGTTTTAAAGTAGAAAAATCTTGCTGTCACGTATTGGCGAGACTCCTCACAGAGTGAAGTATGTCTGATTATAAAGTATTGCACGTCGACGGTGATCGGTTTGGTGATTTTTGTGTGCTCGACGATGGCGACTATCGGGTCTTATCATTTGGTGATAATGATGAGCAAAGTAAGATGGATAAGAGTCAACCTCATGTACCGCAACATACTTATGTTCAGGCCATGTTAGCAGTGCTGTTATTCAGCCAACCCAAAAGTGTGATTATTTTAGGCTTAGGTGGTGGTGCACTCGTGCATTCCCTTAGGCATTTTGATGCAGCGATTAAAATTACTGCAGTTGAATTGCGCCAACAAGTTATTGAAGTGGCTAAACGCTTTTTTCAATTACCTTTAGGTAAAAAACTGACCATAGTGCACCAAGATGCCTATGTCTTTTTAGCCCAAGCAGAGCATAAAAAAGTCGATGTTATTTTTGCTGATATCTACAGCGACAAAGGCGTAGATAAACAACAGTTGTCTAACCAATTTATTCAGCAAACAAAACAGCTGCTTAAAACGGATGGCTTTTTAGTATTAAATTGTTGGAAAGAACACAGTCGAGACTTACAGTTACGTGACACGCTTCATGAGCATTTTAATCAAGTCTTTGCTTGTTTAACCGGTGGTGGGAATTGGGTGGTATTTGCCACCAATAAAGCCAATTGTTTTTCTGCCGCAAATAATAAGCAAGATTTACAAGCCCTTTCACAAAAGCTCGATATTAATGTTAGCCGCGTACTGACACGATTTGGTCCTTGGGAATAACATCCACCAATAAACATCATTAATCGAGTACCAGCTTTCAAGCGTACTCGGTGTTGATGATTTATACCCTTCATACAAATAGTCTCTCAAAGATGGTTCAATATAAAAAACCGATTAGGGTGATAGTTTTTATCCGTTATACTTAGTTAGCCTCCATCGCTATTATAGGTACATCAGATGACGAGCACAGTTTGTTTATCATCACCGAAACCATATTGGTATCGGGTTTACTGTAAATCTAAATGGAGCATGACATGACACAATCTATCATCAATAGCACTATCAAACCGTTCAAAGCAACTGCATTCCATAATGGTGCTTTCGTTGACGTAACTGAACAAGATTTATTAGGTAAATGGGCAGTAGTGTTTTTCTACCCAGCTGACTTCACTTTCGTATGTCCAACTGAATTAGGCGACATGGCTGATCATTATGAGAAGCTACAGGCAATGGGCGTTGAAGTTTACTCAGTATCAACTGACACTCACTTCACTCACAAAGCTTGGCATTCAAGTTCAGACACTATAGGTAAAATTACTTACCCAATGATAGGTGACCCAACTGGCGCAATCACTCGCAACTTTGGTGTGATGATTGAAGAAGACGGCTTAGCACTACGTGGTACTTTTGTGATTAACCCTGAAGGCCAAGTTAAAGTAGCTGAAATTCATGATCTAGGTATTGGCCGTAGCGCTTCTGAACTAGTTCGTAAAATTCAAGCGGCACAATATGTTGCAACTCACGATGGCGAAGTATGTCCTGCAAAATGGCAGCCAGGTGAAGAAACATTAGCTCCTTCAATTGATCTAGTCGGTAAAATCTAACCACTAAGATAACCCTTAGGTTAGTAATATCATCTCCAGCTAGTCGGTGTTCCCCCGGCACTGACTAGCATCTTGTAAATTCATCGATTATTTCCCATTTTTAGGAGTTGTTATGTTAGATGCGAATGTAAAAAATCAACTGAAAACCTATCTGCAAAACCTCAAGCGCCCAGTTGAACTTGTCGTATCTGCAGATGACTCAAACAAAGGCAAAGAACTCACTAGCCTAGCCCAGGACATTGTTGACTCATCAGATCTAGTCTCTGTGACTTATCAGCAAGGTCAACGTACACCAAGTATGAGTGTGATTAACCCGCAAGCTGCAACTAATATCACCTTTGCAGGTTTGCCAATGGGCCATGAATTTACCTCACTGGTGCTAGCACTATTACACAGCGGCGGCCATCCGATTAAGTTGGATGCGGATATCATTGAGCAAATCCGTCAGCTACCAGGTGAATTCCATTTTGAAACCTATATTTCGTTAAGTTGCCAAACTTGTCCTGAAGTGATCCAAGCACTTAATATGATGGCAGCAATTAACCCAAACATTACTAACGTGATGATTGACGGTGCGTTATTCCAACAGGAAGTGAGCGATCGCAATATCATGTCAGTGCCATCAGTATTTTTGAACGGCGAAGCCTTCTCTGTGGGCGCCATTAGCGTTGTTGAAGTACTGAATAAGTTAGATAAAAATGCCGCTAGCAGACAAGCCGAGCAGCTCAATAAAAAGTCGGTTTTTGATATGTTAGTAGTGGGCGGTGGTCCAGCAGGCGCCGCAGCGGCCATTTATTCAGCTCGTAAAGGGTTAAATACCGGCATAGTTGCTGAAAAGTTTGGTGGCCAAGTGGCCGAGACGGTCGGAATTGAAAACTTTATTTCAGTGTCTAAAACCGAAGGTCCAAAACTGGTGGCGAACCTTGAGGCTCACGTTAAAGATTATGACGTCGATATTATGCAAAACCAACGTGCGTTGAGTTTAGCTAAAAACGGTCTGCTTGATGTGACACTTGAAAGTGGCGCCACCTTAAGCAGTAAAACGATTATCTTAGCAACCGGTGCACGTTGGAGAGAAATGAATGTCCCTGGTGAACAAGAGTATCGTAACAAAGGCGTAGCGTATTGCCCACACTGTGACGGTCCGTTATTTAAAGGTAAGCGAGTTGCGGTTATTGGCGGCGGTAACTCAGGTATTGAAGCGGCTATTGATCTAGCAAACATCGTCGAACACGTCACTGTACTTGAGTTTGACAGTAAATTACGTGCCGATGAAGTGCTACAGCGTAAAGCTAAATCAATGGGCAATATTACGATAATTACCCAAGCCATGACCACGGAAGTTAAAGGTGATGGTACTCGTGTAACCAGTTTGGTTTACACCGATCGCGCCAGTGGTGAAAGTCATACCGTAACCTTAGCCGGTATCTTTGTACAAATTGGTTTAGTGCCTAATACCGAGTGGTTAAAAGGTGTGGTTGATATGACTCCTCGCGGTGAAATTATTGTCGATGAGCGTGGTCAAACATCAATTCCTGGTGTCTTTGCTGCGGGTGATGTCACTAATATCCCCTTTAAGCAAATCATTATTGCCATGGGTAGCGGCGCCACAGCATCATTGGGAGCATTTGATTATTTAATAAGACATTCAGAAGAAGCCGATGTTCAAGCCGCATAAAATGTTGCAACAGCCATTTAATGAGGTGCTGTAATCGCCTCAATGAACCAAAACAGCCCGCTTTTGCGGGTTTTTTGTTGTTATATTGATTTATAGTCTTTAAGTGAGTGGATTTACCGTCTATAAATAAGCACAAACAAGTTGATACATTAGAAAAATTTCAAGTATATTGATGTTAGGCCGATATTGATTTACACCGATATACATTGAAAACTTCGTGATTTACAGCAACAAAAATTTATACTTGGTTAAGATTAAATAAAATTATGCTCTTATTATCAAAGATGCTTATAACAATAAAACATATAGTTAATTGACTAAAGAATAGCGTTAAGCGGTATTTTTACAGCACATAAAAACTCAAGGAGCGAGCACAGGCATCAATAGCCTTAATAACGATATTTTGGTCGCTGCATTAAGAAGTTTTACGTTTGCTTTATCTTCATTTGATTATCGCTTAGGGGCGAAATATGAATTGGTTTAGTAACATGTCGATCTTTAAAAAGGTAGGACTGATTTTTGTCTTGTCAGTGATTATTTTTGCCGTTAACCTTGGCATCAGCACAGTTGCGATTAATAAAAACCGTGACACATTATCTTTCATGGAGACCAAAGTTGCACAGCGTGTTGAGCTTGCAAATCAAAATGTCATTTTTGTCCAACGATTAGATGAGTTGTATACCCAATCAGTATCCTTTGCCGATGAAGATTTGCTCGGGAACGCCATGAAAACCTTTTCTTCACTCAAAGATAACTTAACCAATCTATCAACTATTGATCAGCCCGAAAGTGCATTGTTATCGCAATTATCTAACAGCCTAGACGAATACAATACCATGACACTGTCACTGGCAAGGGGAATGCTAGACGGTACTATTGATATGGCTGATGTAGGGCAAATTAGTCAGAAAAAAGCCAAAATATTCGAAACCTTAACGAATGGGATCACGGCTTATAAGGCCGATAAAGTGGCAGAGTTTAGCTCTACTATTAAAGAAGCGGGTGACCGCTCTGAACAGAGTTTATACCTGTCATTGGGCATAGGGGTCGCATTGTTGGTCTTTATGGCTCTTTCAACTATTTCAATTGCGCGTGCCATTAGCGGCGCTGCGGGTGATGTGGCCAACTCATTAGGTGAATTAGCTGACGGTAAAGGCAATTTACGTCACCAACTGACGGTTGTCGGGACTGATGAGTTAGGGCAGGTATCAAGCAACTTTAATCGATTTTTACGCTTACTTGCTGAGTCAATTCAAAGCGTTGTGAGTGTGACTAAACCATTGTTAGACAGCGCATCATCGCTAAAAGAGCGCATGGCGGTTGCAACTAAAGCGACTAAGCAACAAAGTCACGATGCTAAAACTGTGCATATGTCGATGGAAGAAATGCGTCATTCAGTCAATGATATTTCACACAGTGCCCAACAAGCGGCTGAAGCTGCACAAGTTGCTGAACGTGAGGCAACGGAAGGTTTAGCAGTAGTACAGCGCACGGTGAGAATTTCACAAGAACTTAATTCAGGTATTGAACTCGCATCAAATTCTATCAATGAGTTAGCCAAAGATACCGAAAGTGTTGGCTCTATTTTGAACGTGATTACCTCTATTGCAGAACAAACCAACTTGCTCGCGTTAAACGCTGCCATTGAAGCCGCCAGAGCAGGAGAACATGGACGAGGATTTGCCGTGGTTGCTGATGAAGTTCGTGCACTGGCGTCTAAAACTGCCGACGCGACTAAAGAGATCCGTGGCGTATTAGAAAAGCTTAAAGTAGCGGCTGAATCATCGGTTAGCACCATGGATGTGGCCATTGCTAAGTCTTCAGAAAACGAGCGTTATGCCAAAGATACCGGTGCAGCATTAAGTTCAATTCAATCTAAAATTGTCAGTATTAACAGTATGAATACCCATATAGCAGCAGCTACAGAACAGCAGTCTTTAGTTGCTGCACATGTTGCCAATAACGTAGTTGAAATGAATGCTTCATTTGATCAAACACTGGGTATTCTTGCACAAGTGCAGGGGATTTCAGAAGGATTAGATGGGTTTGCTAATGAGCTTAGCCATGCGACCTCACAATTTAAATTGTAACGTTAATCTTAATATAAAATGCTCAGATAAATTTTAGTACCGCATAACAAAAAACGCAGAGAGAAATCTCTGCGTTTTTTGCTTTATTGCAGCGAAAAAAGATCTTATTTACCCCCAAACTTGAGCACATTTATGCGACATAAACCGTTTCTGCTTGTTTGCTGCATTGTTAGCCGCCATTTTTGAATTATTTAGCGTATTATAAAGCCAATTTTTGTGGGTGAAAATTGCCTCTAGGCCGCGTTTGTTTTACTTTATTGACATTGAAAAAACAGACGTTATTTTTTCATCCGTATTTTGCTTTTTAGTCACTGTAATGTGAGCTGTTTGGAAAAGGATTATCATGCCAAGCTTGATTAGAATCGTGTTAATTAACACCCACCTACCGGGTGTGGTCGAACTGTTATTAAGTGGTCACACTAATATTTGCGGTACCAATGCCTCGGGTAAAACAACCTTACAACGTCTGGTGCCGGTATTTTATGGCGAATATCCAAGCCGAGTGGTGCCTTCAACACGTGACAGTTTTGAACGTTGGTATTTACCCCATGATTCAAGCTACATTATCTATGAATATCAAAAAGATGATGGATTACTTTATCAAGCTGTTTTAGCCTCAGCAGGTGACGGTAAAGGGGTTAACTACCGCTTTATAGCCCGCGGTTTTGAGTTAGAGCATTACATTAAGTCACGTAATGGCGACACCATTATTTGTCATTCAATGGCAGAGCTTGGCCGTGAAGTAAAACGTGATGGAGTTGCTCATACTAACTTGTTAAATACCCGCGAGTTTCGCGCGATCATTCAAAACGATCGCAGCTTGCTGAATACCGGTAGTAACCGCAATGAGTTGCGCACTTATGCGCGTCAGTTCTCCTTGTGTGACGGCGACCATAGCTTGCGTCATATCGAAAAACTCGCCAAAGCAGTGCACTCGAAAGAGGGCAAAATGGAAACGGTTAAATCAATGATCGCAGCCATTTTAGAGGAAGATGGTGTTAACCCGCCGACTTCTAGACTCAATCCGCAGCGAGTAGAAACCTGGATCCGTGAAAGCCAGCTGGTGCAAGGTTTTGAGCAAATCCGCCCAGAATATGACAAGCTCGAACAAGAATTTAATCAGTTATTAAGTGCCGAGTTACGCTTAGCCAGTTTATCGCGCGGTTATCGCGCCGATGAAACCTTAGAGTCTGAGCGCCAAGACCGTAATCAAACTCATGGCAAAGAGTTAAACCTCAAGTTACGCTTGTTAGATGAAGAGTGGAAAGATGTTCGTGATGAGCTAAACCAAGAATTATCAGCAGCAAAAGGCGATTCTGGTAAGTTTGAAGATGAACTCAATGCCATTGAAGATCAGCACGCCGCTTTTTTAGATGCCGATATTGAACAAGCCAAAGCAGACCTTGATAATTTGCCGAATTGGCGCAGTGATGTTGAAAATCTTAACGAACGTCATAAATTACAAACCGAAAAACACCAAGACATCGAAGCGGCTTTTAATGCACGTCGCAGTAAAATTGCTGAGCAATTACATCGTGAACTTGAAGTCTTACATATTGAACAAGACGCTCAACGTGAAGCCCGCGATAAGCAGCGCGAACTCGCCAATGACGACCTTGCTAAGTTAGAACTGCAATGGCGTGAACAAACCGATGTGGGTAAAGCAACATTCAGCGAACAAGAATATCAACTCAAATTAACTGCTGCCGAGCTCAAACATCAAGTGGATGGTGTGACTTATACCGAAGATGAAAAAATGCGCCTAGCCATTTTTGATGAGCGTATTAGTTTGGCCGACGAAGAGCAAGAAACCTGCAATCAAAAGGTCGATCGCTTAACCACTGAAGAACGTAAACAACGGGCCAAACGCGATCAAGCGAATGAAGCGCTGCGCATTGCCACTATTCGTGTCAGCGACAGAGAAAATGCCAAAGAAGAACTGCACCATATGCTGTTCCCGCAGTCGCATACACTATTGGAATTTTTGCGAAAAGAAGCCCACGGTTGGGAGCACACCTTTGGTAAGGTTATCGCTCCAGAGTTGTTGCATCGCAGTGACTTACACCCAAGCCTAACCCAAGACAGCAGTGAAGCTCTCTTCGGGGTGAATCTCGACCTCAAAGCGATTGATGTTCCCGAGTATGCCGCAACAGAGCAAGATTTGCGTATTCGCTTAGCCAAAGCAGAAGACGCATTGCAAAGCGCTCAAGAAATGCATGCAGAAGCGGAAGATCAGCTGGTTGCCATGAATGCAGCGCTCGATAGTATTACCCGTGAGCTGACCTTTGCTCGCACAGCCTATAAAAATAGTCGTGAAGACTTGCGCCGTTTATTTGATGAAAAACGTAACGAACAACAAAAAATTAATCAAGCAGTAACCGATCGCAAAGCAGATTCGAGCAAAAGATTAGTGCAGCTTGAGTATGAGCTTAAGCAACTTCATAATCAGCATCTTGGTTGGTTAACAGAGCAAAAAGAGCAGGCGCTGGAAGCGCGTATGGAAAAAAATGCTTATTGGCAAGAAGTGGTCGGCGCCATTGATAATCAATTGGGGCAAATTAAAGCCAATATTGAACAACGCCGCGCTAATGCTAAAACCGAACAAAAGGCCGGTGAAACCTGGTACAAAAACGAGCTTAAGTCACGTGGAGTTGATGAAGGCACGATTTTGGCGCTTAAAAAGCAAATACGCGATCTTGAAGCCAAAATTAGTCATGCTGAACAACGTCGCAGTGATGTGCTGCGTTTTGATGATTGGTATCAGCACACTTGGTTGGTGCGTAAGCCAAAATTGCAAACTCAATTAGCCGATGTTAAGCGTGCTACGCTGGAATTAGAGCAGCAATTAAAAGCAAAAACCACAGAAATTAAGCAACGTCGTGACAGCCTAGAAACCGACCGTAAAGCTTGTGATGCTGCCCAAGTTGAGGCCTCTGAAAACCTCACTAAACTGCGTGCAGTGATGCGCAAACTCGCAGAGCTTAAACTGCCCGGCAACAATGATGAAGCGACCGGCGGTATTGGTGAACGTTTGCGTCAAGGCGAAGATTTATTGCTAAAACGCGACTATTTAATGGGTTCAGTGAAGCAATATGTTGAGCACTTTGATTCGGTTATTGCCAGTAAATCAGGTTCAAGTTTAGCCGAGTTTTGGGAACGAGCCCGCGATGAGTCGAGCTTTGTCAACGATAAAGGCATTCGTTTACTTGACTACCGTAAGTTGGTGCCACAGCTTGAACAGCTACTGAATGTGATGGTGCCGCAATCGTTAATGGCGATTCGTGAGCAAGGACGAATTTTTGGTATCGACTTAACCGCGTTTTATGATGTGTTAACTGATATCGATCGCCGTATTGCCAGCCAAAGCGCGCGCATTACCCGTGAAGTGGGCGAGGAGTTATTTCTTGATGGCGTATCAGAGTCTGCGGTCCGTATTCGCTCGCGCATTAGTGAACTTGAATTTTGGCCCGAACTTGAAGTGTTTGTTAAAGCCTTTAAAGCGTGGAAGGCAGACGGTTTTAGTCAGCTACCAGACGAACACTACACTAACTCAATGCGCCGCGCTTTAGACATTATTGGTCGCGCAGCATTAACTGGCGGCATAGCCAAACTGCTCGAAATTGAGCTGCGACTAAAAGAAGGTAACAGCGACTTAATTATTCGTACCGATCGCCAATTAAACGAATCGTCTAGTCATGGCATGGCCTACTTGATTTTATGTAAATTCTTATTAGCGTTTACTCGTTTATTACGTGGCAAAGCCAATGTGACCATTCATTGGCCCATCGATGAGTTAGGCACTTTGCATCACACCAACGTGAAGAAAATTTTCGATGCCTGTGAAAACAATAATATTAGTGTATTAGGCGCATTTCCGAACCCAGAATCTGAAGTGTTAAATCTATTTGCTAACCGTTATATCATCAATAAACAAACTAAAAAATTGCAAGTGGTGAAGCCAAAAGCCAACCCATTAGCGGCACGTTTATCACAACGTAATGCTGAAATGACCGATACCGACACCAGCATGACTGAAACTGCTAAGGAGCACATCTAATGTCAGATTCGACTGAAACAACCTTAGTAGGTACTGGTGCGTTAATTGAGCAACTGCTGCGCGGTGAATTTGTTTGCCGTGTGACTAACGAAGACGGCTGGCGCGCCCTAAAGAATAATAGTACTCGTGACCGAGTTGAAACCTATCTGAATCAAATTAATCGTACCGTTGCCAGCGCTGGTGAAGGCGAAGTGTTTTTTTGCGGCTATTTGCAGCTGGGCGAAGTGGAACGTAAAGTGATTTCGTCGCAGTTTAAAGATATTTGCGCCGCGCTTATCCCATTGGTGGAATGGTTAGTTCTGGTGCAAGAAGCCAGTGGTCAAGATGCGCCTTTAAGCGAAGGTGCCCCTATTCGCTTAACCGACTTACAAGCACGGATTGAAGACACGCCAGCCTTCAGAGAACAGCTGACTAAGTTGAGCCATTATCGATTATTTGGTTCAAGCAGTACTAACGTTGATGGCCAAATTAAGTTGGTGTTTAAGCGGTTAGTGGAGCTGGGTTATTTAACCAAACCCAATAGTGAAAAACAGATTTATATCGCCACGGGTAAACTCGATTATTTGTACGAAGTGATCCGTTTTATTGATGAAACCGAAGGGCTAAGTCTTGAGGCTCAAGCCGAAACCGCGACCCAAAGGGATCTTATATGAGCAGCAACTTACACCAAGCTGGGGTAAAGCTGCTCAAACAACTTGGGCGGCATGCCGACGTCATTATGGATGCCTATTTAGCGGGGTCGATTAGCGATACTGCCCATGATAGTGGCGTTATTGAAAAATTAAGAAAAAGTGGCATTTTATGGCGCCCTGAGCCTGATCAAGAACTGCGCTTAAAGCGTTCAGTGCGGGCATTATTGGAAGAAGCCTTAAGCGATGAGCGCAACAGACAAATTGATGCTAACGTCGGTTCGGCGCTCGCGACGATAAAAACCTTAGCCGATCACTATAAAGAAGCGCGCCGCGATGTTGATTTTAGCGCAGCGGAAGCCTATTTAGCTGATTTAAATGAGCATGTGTACAGTTTTACCGACAGTTTACGTTATTCAATCCGGGTGTTGTGGAGCCGCATTAATAATGAATTTGGCTATGTAGGCACCATAAGTGCGAAAATTCGCGAAAACGAATTAGCTCAAAGCCAAGTATCAGAACTGCTCAACGGTTTAGACATGTTCCAATTTAGCGAGCTAGGTGAAATTGCTGGTGATATCCGCGAACTGCGCCGCTTACTAATGACGAGCTTGCAAGAAACCTTAAGTCAATGCACCCAGGAATTAAGCATTGTACAAGCGCGATTGTACGAGTTATTGGGCCGGTTTAGACAAATACAAGGACGCACCAGATTACTAAAAGGCTGGTTATTACACACCAGCATGCATCCAGATTATCAACCTGAAAACCATGTGGTGCATAAAACAGTACCTGTATTGTTCAACTGCGCTGAAGCCTTGATAGCCCCCGCGAGTGTTGATGTTGCTAATCCGCATCATGAACTTGAGCTAATGAGTTTGGTCGCGCAAGTGAAAGCCATCAGCCGTGATTCATTACCGGCCATGCTGCGTGAACACAACGTGACCTTTGAAATGGGTGACAGTGAAGATTTTGATATCCCTGAAAACCCTCTGAAAATTGCTGTTGATGAGTATTTCTGTGAAGTGATTGATTCAGGTCTGCGTCAATCGGCGCTTAGTTACCTTACAGAGAAACAATTGCAGTGGGATGCAGAAAGTTGGCTATATCAGGTGATTGGTGGCTATGAAGGCTTAGCTGATGAGCATAAGAATTACTTTGAGCTTGAACCTATAGGAAAGCCTGACCCGGTATATAGTGGCAACTTTGTCATTCACGATGTTGAACTTTGGTTAGCGTAACCTTGCCGTCATTTCGTTGGACATTAAGCTTGTCGGCGATCAATATTGTTAACGTGTAATAAACTGAAACGATCAATATAAAAGATGAAGAGTCTAGATGGCGAGTATCAGTAAACATCACTTGCAAATGTTGGCTCGCGCAGCAAAACAACGATTGCCGCGAGTGCCATTTAATGCCGGTTGGCAACATGTTTATCGTCTGTGGCAAATAGGTGAAACCGACGGCGCCCAAAAGCAATTGTACTTAAGCGTTAACGATCATCAGTTACTGCGACAAATGGCACAAATCGATACCGGCCTAGATATTCTAGCGCTAGACTTTGATGTGACACGCCAACAAATGTCGCAGCAAAGCGCGAATGAGAAATACGCCAATATTGCGCCAGAAGCCGACTATCTGCTGCTAAAGTTAGCCCCACCGTTATGCCAAGGCCTATTGGCCGAGCATGATTGCGCACTAAGACTTAAGGTTGATCGTGCCGTTAACCTTTGCGAACAGCTCGCCATTAACTGCATTATGGTGGTGGAAAACTTAGACAGTTTTGATAACGTTTTCCAGTATCAGTTTGATCAATCTATGGCTAAGCTTATGGAGCGGTGCATGGTGTTGTATCGCGGCAGTCATCATTATTCCCCCGCTGGATGCAAACATTTCTTAGGTTTGATTGATCCTACCAAGGTGCAAGTGATTGCGTTTACCGATTTAGATCCCGCCGGGTTAATGATTGCCCATAGCCTAGATCATTGCCAACACCTCGTTGTTCCTCAATTAGCCCTCAGTGCACCCGCAACATTACTGGCATTGCCGCAAATCAATTCAACGACAGATTTTTATAATCAGCAGCGTCAGTTAGCTTATATCAATGAAACTATCGCGGCTAAAAATAACCCTGGTGAATACCTTGGGTTACAGCCATCGCCTTTAGTCAATCGACTTATGCCGAGTTCATCGACCTCTGATGTCATTGATGGCAGCAAAGGCCTAGCAGAAGATTGGGATCAATTAGTGGCTTGGGTGGCACGCTATCATGTCAGTATTAAGCAACAACATATGCTGGCAAAAAAGCTCATCTTGTCGTTATTGCGCTTTTAGAGGTTATAAGCACTGTCCATTTATGGCATTTGAGCCAGCATTAATCAGTGTTGCAGTTATGATAAATGGTTTTCTGCGATAAATATGTCCTTACTTACTAATGTTTTGATTGGCTAATCGTATGTTTATTATGGCATTTATAATTATTTAGATATGAAGTCTGTAAAAAGTGGTCAGCTTTGTTCAGATGATGATTGAATTATCTTTGTCTATGTCTCAGTATCACTGCGCTCGAATAAAAAAAATGCCTAGGATTGGGTATATTAATAATAATTAGCAACTAATGTTGCATTTCGAATGGGAAAAAATATGACAAAATCACTTTCTGCACGGATCTTTATTGGTCTATTTCTCGGGGTTATGCTGGGCAGTATTGTGCAGTTTTTATTAGCCGATAATGCTTTTTTTGGTGGCACATTAGTGACTCTGGCAAGTGGTGTTGGCACCATGTTTGTTAATATGATCATGATGCTAGTCGTGCCACTGGTGTTTGTGAGTATTGTTTGTGGTGTGTGTGAATTACAAGATTTAAAAAGTTTTGGTCGTTTAGGCGGTAAAACCTTTGGTTTTTATATTATTAATACCGTGATTGCTATTTTAGCTGCCTTTACCGTTGCTATGATATTTGAACCTGGTAAAGGCGTGGATATGTCGAGCAATGGCTCGCTGGATATTACTGCGACTGAACTGCCAGATTTAATGTCGTTAATTGTGAGTATTGTGCCAAATAATCCTTTTTCAGCTTTTACCTCTGGCAATATGCTGCAAGTGATATTTATGGCGCTATTAATGGGCGGCGTGATCAAGTCAATGGGCGCATCTGTTGAAGGTGCGGTGAAAGGATTTCAAACTGCCAATAAAATCATGATGCGTTTAATTTCAGTGGTTATGAGTTTAGCGCCGTACGGTGTATTTGCCCTGATGTTTAAATTAGGTGCAACCTTAGAGCCTGAAATTTTTGTCAGTGTTGTCGAGTATTTAGTGCTTATTTTGGCATTGTTGTTGATATGGATTTTTATCGTATATCCCTATTCTGTCAGTTTATTTACCCCAATTTCAGCGAAAACCTTTCGCGAGAAAACCCAAGAGCAAATTTTATTTTCGCTATCAACAGCCAGTTCAAATGCGACAATTCCAGTCACCATGCGCACACTGACAGACAAGTTAGGGGTGAGTAAAGCGGTTGCTGGTTTTGGTGTACCGCTTGGTGCAACTATGAATATGGGGGGGGTATCGATTTATATCACTATTGCGATTTTCTTCGTTGCTAATGCCTTTGGGATGCCTATCAGCAATGAGCAAATCCCATCGTTACTGTTTAGCGTGTTTTTATTGTCAGTAGGTGCGGGTGGCGTTCCTGGCGGCGGCATGGTGATGATTGGGGTGTTGATTTATCAATTAGGTTTACCAACAGAGGCATTTGTTATTGTGGCTGCATTGGATCGTATTATTGATATGGTGCTGACATCATGTAACGTGGTGGGCGATACTGCGGTATTAACTATTGTCGATCAAACTGAGCAAGTACATCAGCTTGAGGCGGCAAAAGCTGCTGAAGAAGCATAGCCATAATCGAGTGATCATCATGGTTATTTAGTTGTTTATAAACATGGCCTGCACAAGCAGGCCATTTTTATGTTTAATGTTTTTACGCAAACGATGTGCTGAGGATTGTATCGTTGGGATTTTCTATTCAAACCTATGGCTAGAATGGTTAGCGATACTATAAGACCTTATCTATGCTGCATTTTATTTTCAATTTTAGACATAATCTTTAATGTAGATGTTTCTAAATCATCTAAACGGCGATGCGCAACCAGTTCATAAGAGCGATTAATATATCGATAAGCTTGCGGGTAGTTATGTTCAACCATTTCTAATTCCGCTAAATCGTTGAGTGCTTGTGTTTGCCCTACGGGGTAGCCCATCATTTTATGATATTCAATGGCTTTTTTAAATTGCTCTCTGGCATCTGCATTACGGCCGATGCGCTGATTTATCACACCAGCAAGCTGTGATATATAACCCAGCGTTAGCCAGTCTTGCACTTTTGCAGCATTAGTTTTGGCGATACTAAGCACGCTTAGTGCGTGTTCTATCTTATTGGTTTCAGTGTAACTTTGGGCTAAGAGTAATCTGAACCTGGCCAGCTCTCGTTCATCTTTTTGGCGAGAAGCTTCAATGATTGCGGCAGTCAATGTGCTATTCAGTCGTTGATATTGATGTCGCTGTAATTGAATCATGGCAAGTAGGCGTAGAGCGACTAAGTTATCGGGCGCAGTATCTATGAGCGCAGATAATTGCTCCTCTGCTGCGACGCTATCACCACCTTGCATCAGAGCTATTGCGTGAATTAGTTGTGGCGGGCTAAAACGTGAATCGAATTGCTCTGTGATTTTACTGTGCTGTGGATGGACCTGTTGATTAATCAACTCGGCTGCAGTGAGCAATGCTTGCTCTATGCTCGCTACATTAACGACATCACTTTCACTACTGTGTTGTTTGTGTAATGTAAAGGCTAATTGGTATTGATTATTAGTGCCTTTAATACTTGATTCAATCACCAAGACTGCGCCAGAAATCGCCATAATTTGCTGAATATCGGCCGCTTTATCTGAGTGCTTTCTCGAGATAAGTGAGATGATATTGATAATATCCTCAGTTTGCAGCAAGGGGTAATTAACCCCTAGATTGAGTTGATGGATAAGCATATCCATCGCAGCATAGCGATTCCATTGTGGTTCAATCTTGTCTGATGTGAGGTTTACCGGGAGCACTAAAACCGTACCATTTTGTAAATATGCTAGTTTAGTTAACGTGAGATAGACATAACATCCTAGGCTGATAAGCAGTAATACTACAATAGCTGCAATATATGTCTTTTTATTCGATGAGCTGACTTGCTGCATCGCTATAGTCCATTATCAATATTGAATAAATTAACTTAGAGGTTATTTAAGTTATTGTAAAGAAATGCTTCTTTCTCTCCGTACTTAGGGGTTGAACTTAAGGTTTTATCGATGGTAAGTATCTAATACTCATACTCATACTCATACTCAGAAGATTGATGCTGATGGACTTGGTTACTTAGCGCCCCAGACTAAAAAACCGCCCAAAGGCGGTTTTTTTAATGGCTCAATTTAGTCGATTGATGGTTCTTCGCTGTAATCAATACCGTGATAGCTCAAGCAAGTATCGACTTCGTTGGCGCTACCTAAAATCACCGCTACACGCTGATGAATGGCTGTTGGCTCAATATCCAATATGGTTTCGTAGCCGGTTGAAGCTCTGCCGCCCGCTTGCTCAACGAGCAATGCCATTGGGTTCGCCTCGTACATTAAGCGTAACTTAAAAGGTTTTTCAGGATTTTTATTGTCTGTTGGGTAAGTAAAAATACCACCACGGCATAATACGCGATGCACATCACCTACCATGGCGGCAATCCAACGCATGTTAAATGATTGCTCGCGTGGACCAATTGAACCGAGTAATAAGTCGGCTATATAGGTTTGCATTGGGGCTTCCCAAAAACGTTGGTTTGACATATTAATGGCAAACTCCGCAGTGTCTGGGGTGATTTGTACGTTATCGTCGGTCAGTAAAAACTCTTGGCTGTCGGGAGCTAAAGTATAAAATTGCGTACCATTACCCGTCGTTAGTGCCATCATGGTTGATGGTCCATATAATACATAACCGGCTGCCACTTGCTTGCGACCAGCCTGTAAAAAACTTTGCTCGTTTAAGGCTCCGTCTGGTGCAGGTAATACAGAGAAAATGGTACCGACCAATGAGTTTATATCAATATTTGATGAACCATCGAGTGGATCAAAACACACCAAATATTCTCCATTAGCACTCACTTCAACCACATAATCTTCTTCTTCAGAGGCTAAACCACGAACGTGACCGTCGGTTTTTAGCGCATCTTTAAGCATGTCATTAGTGATGACATCGAGTTTTTTCTGAGTTTCGCCTTGAATATTTTCTTGTTCTGTCGCGCCTAAAACACCGGCTAATGCACCGTGACGAACAGCAACACTAATGGCTTTTGAAGTGTCAGCTAAGGTTAACAGTAATTGTGCTAAAGACGTATTTACGGCTTGTGCGTTAAGGGTTTGTGCCAAAGTCTGCATGATTTTTCCTATGAGATTTTGCGAAGTTAAGGTCGAGGTAATTCATTCTTATCAGTTATATGCAAATCATACCCCACAATGACGCTAATTTCAGCGATTGTTATCTGGGGTTTTGGTTTTGCTGTAAATTAAGGCAGAATGTGGGCGGATTGAATTGCCCAAGGATTAATAATAATGACAATAACATGGAAGCATCATGCTTTAGCGGCAGTGTCTGCCGTACCATTCCTTTTTACCAGCGCGGTTTTTTCCGCAACAGCAACCGCTAAAGGCAGCATCATGAACTCATCGACCACCGCAACATTGACGGCGATACAAGGTAACACTACGCCACTCACTATTGAGCGTATTCATGCCTCTCCCGCATTGGCGGGTTCAAGCCCTCGTGGATTAGCGCTATCCCCAGACGGCAAGCGAGTTACCTATTTATCGAGCCGAGCAGATAATCAGCATTTTTATGATTTGTGGCAAATGGATATTGCTAGCGGCAAACGCAGCATCTTGATTAATGCAGATCAATTAGAAGGGGGAGAACTGTCTGATGAGGAAAAAGCCCGCCGTGAGCGTCAACGTATTTATGGTCAAGGGATCATGGAGTATTTTTGGTCGCAAGACAGTGCAAGTATTTTAATTCCTGCCGCAGGTAAGTTGTATTTATATCATGTTGCCAATAATAAAGTCGCTGAATTAGCTACCGGAGAAGGCTTTGCTACCGATGCTCGTTTATCTCCAAAAGGTCACTTTGTGTCGTTTGTGCGCGATCAAAATTTATATGTGTTGTCGTTACAGACGCAAAAAGTGATCGCTTTAACCACTGACGGCAAAGGGCCGATAAAAAATGCCATGGCAGAGTTTGTCGCCCAGGAAGAAATGGATCGCATGACTGGTTATTGGTGGGCGCCAGACGAGTCGGCGATTGCTTTTACTCGCATTGATGAATCAGGTGTCGAGTTAGTCACTCGTAATGAAATATATGCCGAAGGGATTAAATTAACTGAACAGCGTTATCCTTATGCAGGTAAAGCCAATGTTGAGATAGCACTTGGCGTCGTGACCTTAAAAGATCGTAGTATTAACTGGATCGATTTAGGCAAACAAAAAGACATGTATTTACCTCGTGTCGATTGGTTGCCAGATAGCCAACATGTGTCATTTCAATGGCAAAGTCGCGATCAACAAACGCTCGATCTTCGCATTGCTTCGATAAGTACACCGAAACAAGCTGAAACCATGATTGAAGAGCGTAGTAAAGCGTGGATTAACTTAAACAATGATCTGCACTTTCTAAAGCAACAAGCTGCCTTTATTTGGGGATCTGAACGTGATGGTTTTAATCATCTGTACTTATTTGACTTGCACGGTAAGCAGCTTAAACAATTAACCCAAGGTGATTGGGCTGTAGATGCACTTGAATTTGTTGATGAAGCTACTGGGTGGGTGTATTTTTCTGGTCGTAAAGACAGTGTGGTTGAGCGTCACTTATACCGCGTTAATCTTAATAAAGGCATGGATTCAATTGAGCGAATTAGTCAAGCATCGGGTATGCATGAGGCGGTCTTTGCGGATAAAAAACCCGTTTATTTAGATTACTTTAGTAGCTTGCAGCAACCACCACAAATTAGTTTACACAACGATAGTGGCAAACAACTCGCTTGGGTTGAGCAAAATGAGATTGATAAAAATCATCCGCTTTATGATTATGCCGGATTATGGCAAATGCCTGAGTTTGGCCAACTAAGAGCTGAAGATGGTCAAGCACTCGAGTACCGATTGTTTAAACCAGTGCCTTTTGATGCCGCTAAACAGTATCCGGTTGTGGTGCGCGTATATGGTGGACCGCATGCTCAGTTAGTGGTCAACAGTTGGAGCGAAGCCGATTATTTTACTCAATATTTACTGCAGCAAGGTTATGCAGTATTTCAATTAGATAACCGAGGTTCGGCGCACCGAGGTACTCAATTTGAACATGTGATTTATCAAAACATGGGTGATGCCGAAGTGAACGATCAAAAGGTAGGTGTTGATTATCTGCGTAGCTTACCCTTTATTGATGGGGACAACGTGGCTATTTATGGTCACAGCTACGGTGGTTACATGGCGTTAATGAGTCAGTTTAAGGCACCAGGTTATTTTAAAGCGGCGATATCGGGTGCGCCAGTAACAGATTGGCGTTTGTATGACACTCATTATACCGAGCGTTATATGGGCAACCCTGAAACTAACCAACACGGTTACGATGCCAGTAGTATTCTACCTTATGTGAAAAACTATCAGTCGGGTTTATTGGTGTATCACGGCATGGCAGATGACAACGTCTTGTTTGAAAACAGTACCCGAGTCTATAAAGCATTACAGGATGAAGGTAAATTGTTCCAAATGATGGATTATCCTGGGTCTAAGCACTCTATGCGCGGCGAGAAAGTCCGAAATCATTTATATAAAACATTAGCAGCGTTTTTAGATCAACAGTTGAAATAATTGTTTCGCTGACTATTATTTCATTTGCTAAAAAATAAACATAAAAAAACCAGGTGATTAACCTGGTTTTTTTATTGTGTAAACTTAACAACATTACGCTTCTAAGTCACCACAAAAACGATAGCCTTCACCGTGGATTGTTGCGATGATTTCTGGCGTATCAGGTAAGCTTTCAAAATGCTTACGGATACGACGGATTGTCACGTCAACAGTGCGGTCATGTGGCTTTAATTCACGGCCAGTCATTTTTAACAATAAGTCAGCACGGGTTAAAATCTTACCTGGGTTTTCAACAAAGTGAAGCATTGCACGGAATTCACTGCGTGGTAACTTGTAAGCTTCACCTTGTGGGTTAACCAAAGAACGGCTGTTGATTTCTAAGCTCCAGCCATTAAAGCGATAAAACTCAACAGAACCTTTTTCTTCGGTTTCTGCTGCAGCATTATTTACGCGGGTTAACAAGTTGCGAGCACGGATGGTTAATTCACGAGGATTGAATGGTTTAGTGATGTAGTCATCAGCACCAATTTCAAGTCCAAGAATTTTATCAACTTCGTTGTCACGACCCGTTAAGAAAATAAGGCCGATGTTATTAATTTCACGTAATTCACGTGCTAATAACAAGCCATTTTTACCGGGTAAGTTAATATCCATAACAACAAGATTTATCTTATTGTCTTGCATCGCTTTATGCATTTCTGCACCGTCATTGGCTTCGGTAACAACGTAACCTTCAGCTTCAAAAATACTGCGCAATGTATTACGAGTTACAGCTTCATCTTCAACAATTAAAATGTGCGGATTTTGCATGATATTTACCTGATTTTATAAAATTCGATTCTAGCCACTTTGTGCTAATAGGTTGCAAAAGCGCTTGGGCTAATGCACTAATATTCCGATATTTCTTTGGTGTTTATCTATGTCTACCCTGAATTAAACACTCTCTATAAACTCTATTACGTAACGGTTAATGCTGGTTACTGAGTCTGCTTACGTCTATTTATTATCATGACACTATGATGTGCGTTTGCACTTAAAGCATGATGATGTAAAAAGTGGTGTAAATTTGTTATAACTAAGCTTACTTACTATGAATGCCATTTAGAAAGATAGTTCCTTCTATCGCAAACTTATTTAATCGTATGAATGTTTTATCAAATGTAGAACAAATTTAGTACGACTGTAAACTTTACATCAATAAATCACCACACTCTCAACAATATTTGCTGAGCTTTTGAGGTGTATGTAGCCAACTTCGCTAAAAGTGATTTATTAATGAGTAGAGGGTATTGTACTCGTTTTAGGTATTTGTTAACAAATTAAATGTTAAAAAATTAATATACCAATGAAGTACATAAAAGATTAATGTTGATAACATTATAATAGTTAATGATTTTTAAATATTATTCTTGTGATCTAGATCTCAAACCTTTTAGATATTTAAGCTATCTGATAGACTATTTTTGGCTTAATTGACGAAAATTTACTATGAAAAATGTTATAGATTCATTGTGGGATGACTATCAAACAACTCATTTTTTGTTCACTCAGCGCCTTTCTGATGATTTCCCATTTGCAATTGTTACTGCTCATAACCCCCTCGGCACTAGGCTCTCTCCTAGTCAAAATCGCTTACTTGATCGCCAGCTTCAATCTAAAATCCAACAATATAATCGTCCCTATCGCGCGCTAGTCGGTGCGGCACCTGATTTGTCGCATATGGAAAAGAGTTGGGCTATTTTTATTGATAAAGAACAGGCTGTTGAGCTTGGTCGCGAGTTTAATCAATATGCTATTTATTATGTTAATAGAGGTTTAATATCCTTGATTGCATGTCTTGATACCATTAAACCGGAAGTGGCTATGGGGGCGTTTAATCACCGACTGCGTTTGGTGTATGAACTGCCAGAGTGCGGTCATATCCGTGATGAGTGATAAGTTTATTCAAGCAATTAAACGGTTAAACAATACATTGCACTATAAAAAGATACAATACAGCGTTAATTGTCTCGATATATTGCGTTCATGATGTTTTTTTAGCTTGATATTGGCTTTTATTTCGTAATCTAGAACAATTATATAACCGCTATTGCTGTGCCTGAATTATCAAATATTCACGATTTTTAGCAGAACTGTGTTTTTTACTGTTTTTGCTGATTGACTTGATAGGGTATTTGTTGCTATTTTCAACTCCCTCCTTAGGGAGGAACAGAAGAGGAGCGTTAACTAGGTAGTAAGTGAGAGGATGCCAGTCCAATGACCACTTATGATGGAGATTAGCGCCGAGGTATCAGTTTGTTTGGCAAACATTGATATCGGTCGTTTAGGCTGAATCCTAACGATTGTCACCTATTTTTTTGGTGGAGAGCTTCTGGTGATGATTGCTGTTTCCCTTCTATAAGGGTGCGTTATCTTAGCACCAGGCTCTTCGAACGTAGTGTGTTCGGAGCGTATATCATGTTAGTAAATCACATCTTATTTTGTTGTCTTTCGCAAACTGCGGAGGCGTCTGTATGAACCTTGCCCCAGATAATGTTGCGCCTGAGAGTCATCGCTCAGAATTAGTGGTTGCCAAATTTGGTGGCACGTCAGTGGCTGACTATGCCTCTATGAGTCGTTGTGCCGATATCGTTTTGGCGAATCCTGCTACTCGTTTGGTGGTGGTGAGCGCCTCCAGTGGTGTGACTAACTTATTAGTTGAGCTAACCCAAGCGAATGTTAATGATGAACGTCGTTTGATATTGCTTAAGCAAATCGCCAAAATTCAATATGCGATCCTAGACGAATTAGGACGTCCTCAAGACGTGGCCGCCAGCATTGATAAAATTCTCAGCCGGATGTCGGTATTAAGTGAATCGCTAGAGCTGGATCGTAGCAAAGCGGTGATGGACGAATTACTGTCGACGGGCGAGCAATGTTCTTCGATTTTATTTTCAGCCGTTATCCGTGAAAAAGGCACCGCATCCGATCATTTTGATGTACGTCAAGTGTTACGTACCGACAGTCATTTTGGCCGTGCAGAACCACAAATTGAAGCTATAGCAACATTGTCAGGTGATTTTTTACAGCCGTTACTTGCACGTTATGTCATTGTCACTCAAGGTTTCATTGGCGCAGATGACAGTGGTAAAACTACGACATTAGGCCGTGGAGGCAGTGATTATTCAGCAGCTCTACTTGCTGAAGCCCTCTGTGCTACAGCGGTTGAAATTTGGACTGATGTTGCCGGAATTTATACCACTGACCCTCGACTTGCGCCTAATGCTCGCCCTATTGCAGAAATTAGTTTTAATGAAGCGGCTGAGATGGCCACCTTCGGCGCTAAAGTATTGCATCCTGCGACCATTTTACCGGCAGTTAGACAAAAAATTCAGGTGTTTGTAGGATCCAGTAAAGCACCTGAAATGGGGGGAACTTGGATCCGTCATCAAGTGGAAGATACCCCTGTTTTTAGAGCCGTTGCATTGCGCCGCGATCAAACTTTATTGAATCTTCATAGTTTACAAATGTTGCATGCTCAAGGCTTTTTAGCAGAAACGTTTGCAACCTTAGCAAGGCATAAAATATCGGTTGATTTAATCACCACTTCTGAAGTAAACGTATCGCTAACGCTGGATAAAACGGGTTCTGATTCAAGCGGGCAAGGATTATTAAGCGAATCGTTATTACAAGAGCTATCGCAGCATTGTCGTGTCAGAGTTGAAGAAAATTTAGCCTTAATCGCCATTATTGGTAATCGTATCGCCTCGACGGCGGGTATTTGTAGCCGGGTGTTTAAAGTGCTTGAAAACCATAATGTACGGATGATTTGTCAAGGTGCTAGCCCACATAATTTATGTGTGTTGGTGGCTGAATCTGAGGCGGCGCAAGTGGTTAATGCCTTACATCAAAATCTGTTTGAGTGTTGAGATGACTAAAGCAATCCAATCGTCTGTACAGGTCGGGGAGTTGGCGACAGGGCAAGCATTGACAGTGCCGCTATATTCATTCATTGGTAGTGAGAGTTCTGCGCCTAGTGTCTATATTCAGGCCAATGTTCATATTAGTTGATGGGCAATGCGGTAATTTATCAACTGATGACCTTGTTGGAAGGTTATCAGGTGTTAGGTAATATTACCTTTGCGCCATTAGCTAATCCGCTAGGAATTAATCAGAAGAGTGGCGAGTTTACCTTAGGACGATTTGACCCTATTACAGGTGTTAATTGGAATCGAGAGTATTTTGATCACCAAGTGGATGTTCAAGCTTGGTATCGCGAACACCAACATTTAACCGATAACGCTTTGTTTCAGGCTTATCGCTCGATGTTAGTGGAAGCATGCCAAAAGCGCTTAGCGCAACCTTTTGGGATCTCAACAGGTCATCGTCTGGCGGTAAATTTACAGACCATGGCGCACCAAGCCGACATAGTGCTTGATTTACATACCGGCCCTAAATCGTGTAAACATCTTTATTGTCCTGAGTATGATATCGATGCCGCGAGATATTTTTCAATACCCTATACCCTCGTTATCCCCAATAGTTTTGGTGGCGCGATGGATGAAGCTACATTTTGTCCATGGTGGCAATTAACTCAATATGCAGCGAGCCAGGGCCGAGATTTTTCGGTACCCATGTCGGCATTTACCTTAGAGCTTGCCAGCCAAGAACGCATTGATCTTGATGACGCACTCGTGGATGCTAAAGGTATATTGGCTTATTTAAGCTATCGCGGGGTGATAGCTGAGAACGTTAGCCCAGCGAAAATGGCGCGATTTGCTTGTTATTTACGAGATTATAAAAAGTGTCATGCACCTAAAGCGGGCTTGATTGAATATTGTGCTGTAGTCGGTGAGCCATTAGCTGCAGGGCAGCCATTGGTCAACATTTTACGTATTGACCTTTATGGCACTGATCAGGCTTTTCAAGCGATTAGTTTGCCTATGGATTGCGTACCGATTTTACATTTTGCCTCCGCCTCAGTTCACCAAGGTACTGAGTTGTATAAAGTCATGACCAAGGTATTTGCTTTACCCTCAGTATAATAAACAGAGAGATTCAAATAAAAACGCCTGCAATATGCAGGCGTTTTTATGTGGTCAGTCATCAGACTAGGTTTTATTGGCATTCAGGCAATAGGACTAACTACCCAGAATTTGCAATGGAATAGCTAACATTTCATCGCCAGAGCCTGCAAAGTACCAAATAATGCCCACTAAACCTGCCACTGTGAGCAAATACCATACAGTAGAGAAAATCTGTCCATAGCGATCTAAAGGTAATAAGTGGCTCTGATGTCGTCCGCGCCACTCAAAGATAATCTCGACACTGCCAATCAGCAATAAAAAACCGAGTAAAGCCAAGCCTAAGCTGTAGCTAATGAAGACGCCTATGGCCGCGCCTAAAATGCAGGCGATGAGGCCAATCAAGCTGTTCATCGAAAAGCTAATGCTTTTTAATATATGTCCGCCATCGAGAGGTAAAATAGGCAATAAATTAAACAGGTTCAGCAGAGCATTAAATGCCGCTAATCCGGCAAAGAATACGTTACCTGTTATCCAATAAAGTCCGACACAGATAATCGATAAAATCAGCCCAAAAGTGGGGCCCATTATTGAAATATACACGTCTTGCCAACGGGTGTTGATCCGCTCATCGCTCAAGGCTAAACCGCCAACAAAAGGGATTAAATAGATCCCTTTGGTTTTCATGCCGAAATGTTTCATCGCTCGAATATGACCATATTCATGAAACACTAAGCAACCGATAAGGGCTAAGGCAAATTGAAATGAAAATAGCCAAGAATAGGCGGCAACACTGGCTCCTGCAAAAAGAACCTTAACTACCTTAGCGCTTTTTAGCAGTTTAAAACCTAGTGAGGCAAGGCCTACAACACTGATTTTTTGGTTTTTTACCACGGCAACTTCAGGTGTTTGACGCTCAATATCTTTAACTGTACGTTGTCCTTGAGTAATGGACTCATCATCAATTAACAAACAATAATCAAGTTGAAATGGTTGCCAGTTAACATCGATTTCTAATCGTACTGGGAGTGGCGTGACACTTAGATTCGCGCTTGTATTTTCGGTTTCAGTCGCGATAGATGTTTGCCTGGTCAGTTCAAATGAATGGATGTGAAAGGCTTGGTCGGCGGCACTGGCAGACTTTTGTGATACTAGCTGATTGTCCCAATAAAGTTGCTGCCAGCCCGCAATCGAGCCTTCTAGTCGCAAACGTTTACCTAGACATTCAATATTTAGTAATTCCATTAAGGATTCTCAGGGGTTAAGAGCTGTGAGCATAGAGGGCATTTTGCCAGAGCGATGGGTGTTGCTCAATGGGGGAGGCCATTATATTGGTTAATTTTAGTTTTGACTTATTTAACAAAGGCCATCAAGGATAAGTGTTTAACTTAACCATGATGGCGTCAATGAGTAGGCGGTAAAGGTCTTATTTAGGAGAGCGGGTTTAATAGAGCTGCTCTAACTCAGCTACAGTCGCGATACCTTGTTCAATGGTGGTAAAGATAATTTTTGAGCTGCAGCAATGGCCTTGAAATTGGCCATACTGACGAACAAGAGGCAATAGTTGTAATACACTCATATCATCACTGTGCTTGAGCAACGAAGGCAGCTCTGCCACGCTGCTATTCACTGATGTGAGCTGTTGTGATTGTGTTTGAATACCATAGACATGACCTACACTATCGATAAGTTTATCGTTAGCATCAAGAGTAAATTGATTTGCACAAATAAAGCTTAACCAATCTTGATGATTAACTAGGTACATTAACTCATCATCTTGATCAAACTTGAGTATTGCAGGCCAATGTACTTGTTGCATAGTGTATATTTCTACCTATATTTGCTGTGTTGAATTCGCTAGCGATTGCTGTAATCGAATGATATTTCTTGATTGACGTTTTTGGCAATGCACGGACCATGTTCACGTTGGGTGCGATTAAATGCATTGCCAATGTGGATTTCAACGTTGATGAATATGTGTTTTTCAGCTTGAATAACATAATTATTATAATAGTTTTCAACTTCATTAAGGTGTTGTGTGTATTCAACTTCTTCTTTAATACGTTCTGCATCTATCTGGTTTTTTTGCTCGAGCATCATTTTAACTTGTTCAATCATGCCAGCATCACTTTGCCATTCCGCTTTAGGCGGTAGTTTACGCAATCTCGCCTCTAATTCTAAGCTCGCGACAACCATGCCTTTGATACTGTCATCTAATTCTTTAAGCTCTTGCTTTAACTCACCTTGATGCATAGCACAAAACAGTTCGGTTTTAGTAC
>NZ_JACJER010000260.1:0-1775 GCF_014164185.1 Shewanella sp. SG44-6
GTATAATTTAGCAAAAGAAATGATAGAGGAACTTAAGTTTAATATTAGTGGCAATGTACAATGATAAAAAATGTTTTATATATGGTTTTGTCGTTATTTTTTAACTATTTGTCCCCGCTCATTCTTTTTCCTTTGTTTACAGAAACTTTTGAAGTTAAAGATTATAGTAATATTTTACTTTACTTAGGGGTAATTCAGCTTGGTTACTTAATAAGTGAGTTCGGATTTAATATTTCTGTTAGTAAAAAAATCATTGCTAATACTTCGCTTACTAAGCATGTAAGTGTGCCAGTTATTTTTATTAAATTTTTCGTATCAACAATTTATGTACTATCTATAATTTTTATTTTTAATATAAATTTATTGGTTGCTATTTTGCTCTTTGTAACTGTTTTTTTTCAGACAATACAATTCAATTGGATTTATACAGCAGAAGAAAATTTTAAGAAGATTTCATTGATATCAATTATTGTCCGAACTGTTTATTTAATTCTATCAATCATTGTTGTTTTATACTCACCAAGTGTTATTAACATTCTCTTTTGTTTAGCTATATCACAGGTTATCGGGTTCGCTGTATCTCTGTCAGATAACATTAAAAACATACTTACGAATAAGCTTGATTTTAATTTAATTAAAGATGAACTTAAAGATGCTATTCCATTTTTTATTTCTAGAGTTACTTCTTTTTCACAGTATTATTTAATAGTACCTCTTTCTGCTCTTACTAGTACACCACAGCTTTTAGCAAACATAGGTAATGCTGATGTACTATTTAAAGCAGGTAAAGGAATTTTTGGCAGTCTAATACAAGTATCCTATCCTTACTTTAATAAGAATAAAAACGTCAGATTGTTTATATTGACTTTAACTATATCTACTATATTTTTGATTTTTAGCTGTATAATTCTCAGTTTTTTCACTAGTGATATAATCGTTTTTATTTTTGGAGAAAAGTATGTGGGTTCAGCTTTTATTTTAAATAATTTATTTTTTTTAGCAATCCTAAATTTTATTAGTGGAATGTTAGGATATCCATTCTTTTCATTAATAGATAGGGTTGATGTAGTAAATAAAACATCCTATTTTTCGTTTTGTTGTTTTAGTATAATGCTGTGCCTTTGTTATTATCTTTATTTTGTCGATATATACACTATCATAATCATACTAGCCATTACTGAGTTAGTGTTAATTTTAAGTAGGGTTTATTTCTACTTTTTGTCAATTAAGCATAAACTTAGTTGAAAATACTGAGATGGGTAGAGTTGCTTATGTGTTTTATTTTTATTATATTTATAAGGTCTTGAAGTGGATAAATACTCAAAAAAGAAAATATTATATTTTATGCATGTTGATTGGAACTGGATTAAACAGAGACCTCACTTTATTGCTGAAGGTTTAGCTGATTCTTTTGATATTGATATATATTATCCAGTGTCAAGAAAAAGAAATATAATGACGTTTAATAAGCCATCGAATAAAATAAGTTCATTGAAAAAATATTTTAGGCTTCCATATTTTTTGAGGCAGTATAGTTTTTTCAAAAAACTATCCAATTTACTTGTTAAATCTCAGATTTCAAATAAAAAATACGATTATGTTTTTTTTACTCATCCATACAATCATATATTACCTTCCCTTCAAAACCTTTAGGAAGAAAATTAACCTGATCAGGATGAGTAAAAAAAACATAATCGTATTTTTTATTTGAAATCTGAGATTTAACAAGTAAATTGTATAGTTTTTTCAAAAAACTATCCAATTTACTTGTTAAA
>NZ_JACJER010000262.1:0-1754 GCF_014164185.1 Shewanella sp. SG44-6
GTGTAAGCCAAACAGATAATAGCCCAGCATTACAAGCTAGCCTAGATTACGCGGCCGATGATGGTTGGTATGTCGGTGCTTGGGCATCTAACGTAGACTTTGGTGGCGGAGATGATACTTGGCTAGAGCTTGATTTTTATGCTGGTAAATATTTTGAATTAACCGATCGAGTATCGCTCGATGCGGGTATTGCTTACTACACATATCACGGCGATGATGCCTCTGATGAGTATTACTATCCAGAGGTATACACTAAGTTTGGTTATGCTTCATCGCTTGGTCAAAGTGAATTAAACTTCTGGTACTCATGGGATTATTTTGGTGTTGATGCAGGTCATTACATCATGATGGCAGCCCATACCTTCACTGTTGCAGAAGGTCATGACATTCGCGTCAGCTTCGATCGTTCAACGTCGCAAGACGAAAATAAATGGGCATGGGGAGACAGTGATTCTTACAACCATTATCGTGCAGAATACATGACAAGCTGGGAAGGTTTTGATTTCAACCTTGCTGTAGAAGATACCAGCCTAGATAGCGATATCAGTGATACTCGTGCTGTGGTATCTGTGGCGCGTACTTTTAGCTTATAATTTGCCATAATTGAAAAAATAACCAAGCAGAATAATGTCTATAGCATTATTCTGCTTTTTTTTGATATTGGACATGAGTCATATGCTGAATTCTGTTATGGTGCGTGGTGAATTATGAGGGGATTATGGAAAAATACGAACAACTACTAATTTCATTACGGCGAGTGATCAGAGCTATTGATATTCACTCGCGTCAATTAAATAAACTATCCGGTCTGACTGGACCACAATTAATGGTTATGCAGAAAGTGGATCAACTTGAAGCACCATTAGCAAAAAAAATCGCGCAAGAGATTAATTTAAGTGCAGCGACAGTGACGACCATAATTGATCGACTCGAAAATCGTGGCATGGTGATTAGAACGCGCAGTGAAACTGACAAGCGCAAAGTACACTTGTCATTGAGTGATGCTGGTAAAACATTATTAAACAGTGCACCTAAACCGCTACAAGAGCATTTTATTATGCGTTATCAAAATCTTGAAGAATGGGAACAAAGCCAATTATTGTCGGCCGTTGAGCGCATCGCCACCATGATGGATGCAAATGATATTGATGCGGCGCCTGTATTGTACGTCGGCCAAATTCAAGTAGACGATCCTGCTCAATAAGTTCCCTTTACAGCCTGTAGCGCAAGAATAATCTTGCGTTATAAGCTTGCTGGCTAGCCTTTAATCTATTAGCCCTCCAGATAATGTTATTGCTTAGCAATCATTGCGATGCCTTGCAGTGCAACCCGATTAAAATATCAACCTCATACCAAATTCACACCAAGCTCATACTGGCCTTTAACTCATGCAAGGCACATTGTGGCTATATCTAAAATCAGCTCACAATTTCAAGAGCAATACGCGATGTATCAACAAATTAACCTTGCGCCTGTATGCCTGATGTTCAACCAGAGCGCGAAGGATTTTATCTTTTCAGCTTTTTATCTATCTACTTATCACTGAATGTGTAAGCTAAATTACAGACGTAAAAAAGCCCCAACTAATGTTGAGGCTTTTTACACCACTCTCTATTGCTAGAGATTATAATGGTACCCGAGGCCGGACTTGAACCGGCACGCTTATTCAGCGAGGGATTTTAAATCCCTTGTGTCTACCGATTCCACCACTCGGGCAAAGTGTTGTTTTAACCGCTACTAAAAGTAACCATTAA
>NZ_JACJER010000263.1:0-1754 GCF_014164185.1 Shewanella sp. SG44-6
CTGTGGCACCACCTGATCCCATTCCGAACTCAGAAGTGAAACACAGTATCGCCGATGGTAGTGTGGGGTCTCCCCATGCGAGAGTAGGTCATTTCCAGGCGCCTAATTTCTCTTTTACGAAAGAGTATGTTCCAAGAAGTAATTTGCTGATATGGCTCAGTTGGTAGAGCGCATCCTTGGTAAGGATGAGGTCCCCAGTTCGATTCTGGGTATCAGCACCAAGAGTTATCTAGTGTAATGTCCTAGAAAAGAGTTTGTCTGGAAACCATAGAGCTGTGGCACCACCTGATCCCATTCCGAACTCAGAAGTGAAACACAGTATCGCCGATGGTAGTTTGGGGTCTCCCCATGCGAGAGTAGGTCATTTCCAGGCGCCAAATAAAACAAAAAGGCCACCTTAATCGGGTGGCCTTTTTGTTTTTGCCTAAAGTTGTTCTCAATGTGAATCATTAGCTAGTGTGGATGATATGCCCATGCCAGGGTCGTTTGTTTTCCCAGCGATAAAGAATACTGCAAGGCCACCTTAATTGTGTGGCTTTTTGTTTTGTGTCTAAAGTTGTTCTCAATGTGAATCATTAACCAGTGTGGATGATATGCCCATACCAGAGTCGGTTATTTTCCCGGCGCTAAATAACACTGCAAGGTCACTTTAATCAGGTGGCATTTTTGTTTTGTGCCTAAAGACTTCTCAATGCGAATCGTTAACTAGTGTGGATGATATGCCCATGCCAGAGTCGGTTGTTTTCCCAGCGCTAAATAACACTGCAAGGCCACCTTAATCGGGTGGCCTTGCTGTTTTTTTGCTAGAAAACCGTTCTCGAACATGAGCCATTAACTCTTGTGGATGATATGCCCATGACAGAGTAAGTTATTTTTAGGCACCTAGTTGACTTGAAATCGTCGCGAGATAGGCCACTATTTTGTTGCGGCTGTCTTGTGTCCAAAATTTGAGGGAATGGTCGTTGATAGCATTACATAATAGTATGTTTATATACCTATGCCAGAGGCGGTTATTTTATACGCTTAATTGATGTAAAAATCCCTGAGAAATTGAAGATGCGTTTAATGCATGTCATTTTTCGGTTGAAAACAATGATCGCACATGATCAATAAAAATCTATGGTCGATAACCCTGAGATAGCTGATTATTTCCAGGCATCTAATTAAGGTGAGGGAGTCGTGACACAGCGGGTTATAATGCAGTGGTTTTTATGGCTGCAGTTTGATAACTCAAAGTACTTGAGCTATATAATCAAATATGACACTCGTATCGTGTATGTCGCTACGAGTAACAAGCTTTAATAAGAGCCGGAGCGAGGATGGATGAAGGTCCTGCGTTTATTAAACAAAGCTAGTAAGATAAGGTATTAGAAAATCAGCTTAGATGCTCGTCGTTACTGGTAGTTTTTTAGCCTGTTATTTATGGCTTTATATTATCTCTTATTAAAGTCTAGTAACCATTTACTCATATAGCTGGTCTATGGTGACATGCTGTTGATTTGACATTGTTCGTTGCTAACCTTCGCCGTTAATCTTGATGTTTCAGGTTTCATTTAATTAATAGGTTTCTGATGTTATTCATCTCTTTGTTGTCTACAAATCAATAGCGATTAAATTGAAGTAAGACTGATCAGCTAGCCCACTATATCTAAGTATCACTTACCTATCTAAGCCGCAGTGAATTCAATTCTTTACACAGTATCGTCTTAGATGTGTTTATTAAATCAGCCATCATATTTGCCTATTAGTCATCT
>NZ_JACJER010000264.1:0-1641 GCF_014164185.1 Shewanella sp. SG44-6
ACGATGATTTGACAGCTAAATGACAGACGAAGTAGATGAATTTGTTGATTGATTTTAATTTGACTGCAAAAGCAGTCAAATAAGTTAGGCTCGCCTATTGACTGGCGGGAGGCTCATATGTGTTACACGTTGCTTGCTACTGAAAGATATTGCCTTCACCTGCTTGCGCGGAAATTTCACCGTATTGAAGCTGACCATTTTTTAAGGTGTAGGGAAGAAGAACAACAATAGAATAACCCGTCTCATGATCCAGCTCGATGGCTAATGCATCTGAAGGTTCGCCATTAGCTAATTGAACCCTAACATCGTATACAAGAGCAGTAGCTTTATATTCATTATTCTTAGCTGCCGTATGAAATGCCTTGTGAAGCATGTCTATGACCTCTGAGGATGGAGGATGCTCGTCGCCATCATAGGCTGCGACACTTACAATTTTCCCTTCGGGAGTCATTGCGCCACCATAAGGAAAGAACTCACCGTGTTCGGATAATAGTTTTTCTGCAAGCGGCAAAACCGCATCCATTAATTCTTGAGATTCTTCTTTACCTTCTTGCACAGTTCCTCCTAAGCAAAACCCCGAAAATACCAATAATATTGTTGCGATGGTTCGTTTAATCATGACGTGTAACGCTTTGCTAAACGGCGAGCGTTAGCGAGTCCAGTGGAGGCCGCTTTTTGGCCGGAACGATGTTTGAGCAACTTGTTATAAGGCATCACTCGAAACACCTTTTTATAAAATATGCGCACGCCGAAGCAAGGCCAAAGAATATAAAAGAAATAGCCAGTAAACCGAAACTAGCACCAACAAGCTGCAAGGTGAACTCCTTCTCAGTGTTGACGATAGAACTAATTAGCGCGCCGATTATAGCCACGCCAAAAACACTAAATAGTACTAGACCAACTAGCATTGCAAAGAACACTATTGGCTTTTGAAGCCTCTTAAACTGAATCCCTAGCAATACTGCTTCAACTAATCCCACGCTGAACCTCTTGTGACTTATAACGCCTCTAATAAACGGCGCAAACTTGTTGGCTATACTTGCGAAGCACGAGCCAAAGCCAGCGAGTTTGTGTCCGATTGATTGGATTGTTATATGCCGATTTAATCACCCGAACTTGACACTCCGATACTGTCTTGTGAACCGCCACCAAACGAACCACCACTTGGTTTATTGTTATCAGAATCATGACTACGATTAAACAACCATAAACCAATAGCACCAAAAAAAGGAATCAACCAAACAACTATTACCTGCGCAATTTTCTGGAAACGGTTCAAGTCACTACGTTTAAAAAGATAAATACTCACAGAAAAGTTTAGAGAAATAAGAGCTACAATACTAACGAATAGATAATCCATATTCTTAATAACTCCTTAGGCACATAACAGCTTATTGATTAGCAGCAGGATAACCTCCTGCTTTCTTGTAAGTTTCTTCGTCAAAATATCACTTGTAAGTGTTTGTTGTAAATATATTATTTAACAAAAAATACAGGTTAAATATGACAATTTAGCAGATAAAAAAGATGCATAGGTGTTTACGAGGTCTGCATAGCACTTTTATATATATTACAAACTATTGATAATAATGAGTTAATGTTTAACAGTTAGTATTATCGATGCGCCAATCCAACGATTTA
>NZ_JACJER010000265.1:0-1633 GCF_014164185.1 Shewanella sp. SG44-6
ACCACAAACCACACATCCCGCGCACCAAACAAAAACATGCGTGCGGCAGAAAGCGTGTTTACCGCCGGACTCTTAGAGAAAATTTCCGTGAACTTAGGTTTGTTTTTGGCTTTACCTAAATCGCGCTGCAAACTTAACAGACTAAAAATCCACACCAGCAATAGGCCAATCGCCATACCTAACACGGCCAGCTGGAATCCAAACAGGGTCAGTAAGACGCCGCCCAAGAAGAACCCCGCGCCCTTTAGCGCATTTTTGGAGCCAGTGAGCATGGCAACCCACTTATACAGCTCACCCTGAGCATCACTAGGCACCAACAACTTGATACTGCTCTTAGCACTCATCTTATTGAGATCTTTAGCGATACCCGACAAGGCCTGCGCCGCCATCACCCAAGCAACCGTCAGCATACCGCTAGGCACAAGCAGCATGCTAAGGGCGACAATCTGCATAAATAGGCCCACATTCATGGTCTTATTTAAGCCTAAACGCGCCCCGAGCCAGCCGCCGACTAAGTTCGTTACCACCCCAAAGATTTCATAGAAGAGGAATAGCATGGCAATTTGCAGCGGGCTATAACCTAAGCCATAAAAATAGAGCACCACTAACATACGTAATGCGCCATCGGTGAGCGTGAATGCCCAATAGTTGCCTGTGACCACCAAATACTGGCGGATCTCGGGTGATATGTTAGACAAGAACCCTGTCTGCTTAGCCATAAAGCTTATGCCTTATCCATCAGACCGACCATGCGGGCCAGTTCGACGGTGCGATTGGCATAACCCCACTCGTTGTCATACCAAGCGTAGAGTTTGACCTGAGTGCCATTGATTATCATGGTCGATAGCGCATCGATAATGCTCGAACGCGGATCGGTTTTATAATCGACCGAGACTAATGGACGTTCCTCATAACCTAAAATGCCTTTTAGCGGTCCGTCTGCCGCTTCTTTTAACAGGCGATTGACTTCAGCTTCGGTCGTTTTGCGACTCACCTCGAACACGCAATCGGTTAATGAGGCGTTCGCTAATGGCACCCGCACAGCATGGCCGTTGAGCTTACCTTTGAGTTCAGGGAAAATATGGGTAATGGCCGTCGCAGAGCCTGTTGTCGTAGGGATAAGGCTTAAACCACAGGCCCGCGCACGGCGGAGATCTTTATGCGGCGCATCTAAAATAGTTTGAGTGTTGGTAATATCATGAATGGTTGTCATGGAACCATGCACTATGCCGAGGTTTTCGTGGATCACTTTGACGATTGGCGCCAAACAGTTAGTAGTACAGGAGGCCGCAGTCACAATCGGATGAATGGCTTTGTCATAGAGTTGATGATTCACTCCCATGACAACGTTTAACACGCCCTCTTCTTTAACGGGCGCCGTGACCACAACGCGTTTAACGCCTTGATCTAAATAAGCTTGTAGCACTTCTTTGGTTTTCATCTTACCCGAGGCTTCAATCACCACATCACAGCCGGACCAATCGGTTTCGGCGATGGTTTTATTGCGTGTACAGCGAATACGCTTGCCATCGATAATGATGTCATCGCCATCGGCATTGGCTTCGTACTGCCAGCGACCATGCACAGAGTCGAATGTCAGCAAATGGGCTAAGGTCGCCGCATCCCCTGCGGG
>NZ_JACJER010000266.1:0-1633 GCF_014164185.1 Shewanella sp. SG44-6
ACCACAAACCACACATCCCGCGCACCAAACAAAAACATGCGTGCGGCAGAAAGCGTGTTTACCGCCGGACTCTTAGAGAAAATTTCCGTGAACTTAGGTTTGTTTTTGGCTTTACCTAAATCGCGTTGCAAACTTAACAGACTAAAAATCCACACCAGTAATAGGCCAATCGCCATACCTAACACGGCCTGCTGGAATCCAAACAGGGTCAGTAAGGCACCGCCCAAGAAGAACCCCGCGCCCTTTAGCGCATTTTTGGAGCCAGTAAGCATGGCAACCCACTTATACAGCTCACCCTGAGCATCATTGGGCACCAACAACTTGATACTGCTTTTAGCGCTCATCTTATTGAGATCTTTAGCGATACCCGACAAGGCCTGCGCCGCCATCACCCAAGCAACCGTGAGCATACCGCTAGGCACAAGCAGCATGCTAAGGGCGACAATCTGCATAAATAGGCCTACATTCATGGTCTTATTTAAGCCTAAACGCGCCCCGAGCCAGCCGCCGACTAAGTTCGTTACCACCCCAAAGATTTCATAGAAGAGGAATAGCATGGCAATTTGCAGCGGGCTATAACCTAATCCATGGAAATGGAGCACCACTAACATACGTAATGCGCCATCGGTGAGCGTGAATGCCCAATAGTTGCCTGTGACCACCAAATACTGGCGGATCTCGGGTGATATGTTAGACAAGAACCCTGTCAGCTTACCCATAAAGCTTATGCCTTATCCATCAGACCGACCATGCGGGCCAGTTCGACGGTGCGATTGGCATAACCCCACTCGTTGTCATACCAAGCGTAGAGTTTGACCTGAGTGCCATTGATAATCATGGTCGATAACGCATCGATAATGCTCGAACGCGGATCGGTTTTATAATCGACCGAGACTAATGGACGTTCCTCATAACCTAAAATGCCTTTTAGCGGTCCGTCTGCCGCTTCTTTTAACAGGCGATTGACCTCAGCTTCGGTCGTTTTGCGACTCACCTCGAACACGCAATCAGTTAATGAGGCATTCGCTAATGGCACCCGCACCGCATGGCCGTTGAGCTTACCTTTGAGTTCAGGGAAAATATGGGTAATGGCTGTCGCCGAGCCCGTCGTTGTGGGGATTAAGCTTAAACCACAGGCCCGCGCACGACGGAGATCTTTATGCGGTGCATCTAAAATAGTTTGAGTGTTGGTAATATCATGAATGGTCGTCATGGAACCATGTACTATGCCGAGGTTTTCGTGGATCACTTTAACGATCGGCGCCAAACAGTTAGTAGTACAGGAGGCCGCAGTCACAATCGGATGAATAGCTTTGTCATAGAGTTGATGATTCACTCCCATGACAACGTTTAACACGCCCTCTTCTTTAACAGGCGCCGTGACTACAACGCGTTTAACACCTTGATCTAAATAAGCTTGTAGCACTGCTTTGGTTTTCATTTTACCCGAAGCTTCAATCACCACATCACAACCGGACCAATCGGTTTCCCCGATGGTTTTATTGCGAGTACAGCGAATACGCTTGCCATCGATAATGATGTCATCGCCATCGGCATTGGCTTCGTACTGCCAGCGACCATGCACAGAGTCGAATGTCAGCAAATGGGCTAAGGTCGCCGCATCCCCTGCGGG
>NZ_JACJER010000267.1:0-1630 GCF_014164185.1 Shewanella sp. SG44-6
CATCGATGTTAAATCAATCATCCATTCACACTAGTAACTCTTATGGATATATAAATAGTAAATAAATAATCCAAGAGTAAAAATACTTACCGAAGAAATAATGTAGAACCACGCAAGTTTTTTGTCTTTGCTTCGACTAAAGCGCTTTGTCGCTTCAATATTAACAAGAGAAGCATGACGTTTGAGGTTGGGCCAAGCAATAACCCCAGCGTAAGCAACCATTCGTGCACCAATACCTTTATCCCAAGCAGGGGGCTCTATCCCTTCTTTCAACATTTCTTGCTCAAGATGTTTAATAGTAATGCGGCCAAATAAAAATATGGCAGTACCCCATATAAGCAATACAATAAAAAACACTACAGCCATCAAGCTTTCAGTGGATAACTCTTCCATAAATCCCTCGCTATAGGCTATTTAACCAGTCACCAATATTATAGGCTTCATTGGCAACCCATTGCCCGATAGAATCACCACCTTTAGCTGCAACATACCCAACAGTTACAGCTGTACCAATAATAATTACCCAGCCAACAGGGGTTGCTAATAGAGCAATACCTAATCCTGCTTCAACTATTGCAGCACCTGTAGCTAAGCCTGCCGCAGTACCCATACCAAAACCGGCTGTTTCAACCGCGGCACGTTTTTGCCAATTAGCTCCAGCTAAATAATCAACATGTACATTGCCCGCACGGATCCCAGCATCAAGCACAATTAATCCTTTACCGAGAAGATTTGCTCCCATTTCAAAAGCGCGTAAATTTTGAAAATCAACTGTAGAGGTAAATTGAATCGGTTTTATGGACCTACCGCTTTTTGCTTTATTGATACCACGATCAGCATTACTGTAAACAGTACCTCTTTTGCTTTTGACCCGACCAATGTATTTATTGATTTCTGTCTGGAATTTTTGATTAAAGTCTTTCCCAAGTTCCTTTGCGTTTTGTTCTAACATCATCATTTGGGCTTTAGGATATTTTGCTTGTGCGCCAATTCTAACTTTCTCTAATGCATCTTGAAGTTTATGATCGGCTTTAGCAAAGCTACTTAATCTTGTATCTAAAGCTGTTGATGCTGCACCTATGGCTCCGATGCTTTCATTGCGCACCATAGGTGCTAATTCAGCTTGATAAAAATCAGCGAGGGCTTGTAGGTTTTCGCCTCCAAACATATCATCCATCAAAGCAATATTTCGTTTTGCTTGTTGCGGTAAAGATTGTATTTGACTAAGTGTGCAAACTAATTCAGGGCGTTATTTTCGCCAATTAGAGCCATTGCTAGCTCCATTACGCATAATAAATGGGGTGCCCGCAGAGACAAAGGCACTAATAATATGTGGGTTGTCTTGTTGAAACGTAGCAAAAGCTGGCTCGTTATTTGGGTTTACTGGATAGGTATTACTTTTGCTATAGCATAGCTCTATATCATTTGACATAGTTTAGTCCTTTAAAAAATCAATCCTATTGAAGCTACGATGAATCGTTTGAACTTCATTCCGTGAGTAATGTTTATATTATCATTAAAAAAAACGATGTATAATTCTTAAATTAATATAAGGACTTAGCTATTAGCAATATCGTTTCATTGGAATAAATGTTATTTTTCTGAACCAAGGTATGCTTTAAGCACAGCA